>JBDSGK010000270.1:0-2925 GCA_039919015.1 Ferruginibacter sp. | reverse complement strand
TCATCGTCATCATCTTCCCGCTCCAGTATATCTTCACCTTCGTTGCCGGCGCCATAGTTACGGGTATCATTCATGGGATCCAGCCTGTTTTTTGTATCGGTGTTGAGGGGGTTCTTTTTCATGAGATGTGTTTAGTGGTTTAAGGTAAAAATTGTACCAATTTTTGTTGTCACTTTTTTGCTTGCCCAAAAAAGTAACCAAAAAAGGGCCCCGACAAACGATTACGGCCCGTTTGTCGGAAGCAGCCATGTTCGACTTGTGTACTACTGTGACTTCAGCTGCGGTAATCCTACTCTTAGGCGCACCACCATTCAGTTTTAACCCACCTTGCTTCTTATTAATAAAAACTGCGACCAGGGTATTTTTCCATTTTACTTTTATTTAATTTGTTGTTAGCCACTCCTATAAATTTTGTTTGGAAAAAATTCATGAATGTTTCCTGAAGAACTGGATGAGTTATCGACTGTTTATGAAAATGCATACTGGTGACGTGGGTTGGCGGGCAAAACGGGCGGAGCCATTCGTGTTTGCCTTGATCTTTTTTGTTACTTTTTTGTATCAAGACAAAAAAGTAAAGAATGAAAAGAAACCCGTTGTTTTTATTTAATTTAGTTCTTTAACAGCTACACATATGAAACTATTTACCCTCTTTTTTGCATGCACAGTAAGTGTCCAGCTACAGGCCCAGCAACCCTATTTTCAACAGGATGTCAGTTATAATATAAAAGCCAGCCTGGATGATAAAGAAAGATCCATCACGGGTTTTGAGACCATCGTGTATAAAAATAACTCTACAACAACGCTTGATTTTATATGGTTCCATTTATGGGCCAATGCTTATAAAGACAAGACCACGGCCTTGTACCAGCAGATAAGCACGGATGAAGGCAGGTCGAAGAAAATAAAGGATTATGGCACAGGTTATATTGAGGGTCTTGACTTTAAGATAAACGGCCAAACTGCCAAAACCGGGGCCCATCCAAATGTTCAATATATCGACATCATCAAAGTTTTGCTGAACTCCCCATTGAAGCCGGGAGATTCTATCAGCATCAGCACGCCTTTTAAAGTGATATTGCCACCGTATTTTTCAAGATCTGGTTATGCCGATGGCGAATTCATGGCCTGCCAGTGGTACCCCAAACCGGCGGTATTTGACCGCGATGGCTGGCATGAATTTCCTTACCTCGACATGGGAGAATTTTACAGCGAATTTGGCAACTACCGGGTGAGCATTACCCTGCCCGCAGAATATATTGTAAGCGCAACCGGTAACCTGCTAAACCAGGACGAGCTGGCCATGTATAAAAAGACCGGCGCCGAAAACCTGGCCGACAGGGAGGGTAAACCTTCTTTGTATAAAGCAGTTGATAAAAAAAGTAATAAGACATTGAACTACTATGCCGAAAAGGTTCCAGACTTTGCCTGGTTTGCTGATAAGGATTTTGTGATACAGTATGATACCATTGCTTTGCCCAATGGTAGAACCGTGGATGCATTTTCTTTTTACCACAACAAAAAGAAAACACTCTGGAACAACAGTATGGATTATATAAAAGATGGTTTAAAAACCTACAGCAGCTGGATAGGCAATTATGATTACCCGGTTGTACAGGTTGTTGAGGGGCCAAAGAACAATTCAAGCGGCGGTATGGAATACCCCATGGTTACGCTCATTACCAGCCCGGATGCAAAACTGGAAACCCTTGATGCCGTGATCACCCATGAAATAGGCCATAACTGGTTCATGGGCATGCTGGGCAGTAATGAAAGGGCCCATACCTGGATGGATGAGGGTTTGAATTCCTATTTCCAGTTCAGGTACGAAGCAGAAAAATACAGGGCCAATTCAGTTTTTGGCGATGCCATTCCAGAAGCAATAAAAAAACTTCCGGCGGATGAATTTTTAGATGCCGTGTATAAAGTGATCAATGATAATATTCCGATGAAGTCAGCCATGGATATTTCTGCAGAAAAATTCCCCACCAGTGATGAATATGGTCTTGTTTCTTATGTAAAAACAGCAGTATGGATGCATATACTGGAAACCAGTATTGGTTGGGATAAGGTAAAGCTGGCTGTTCAAAACTATTATGCCAAATGGAAATTCAAACACCCCGGTCCCGGGGATATGCAGGCTGCTTTTGAAGAAGCGATAGGTGCAAAACTCAATGATTTTTTCAGCCTCGTTAATAAGGAAGGAAAATTTGATTGAGATCTATAAAAATAATAATTTAAAAAGTGTGGTGAAATAGATATGAACTGCTTTTAATTCTTTTGATCACTTTTTTTACGTGTATTTATTTCTTTTTGCAGAAGTGCAATGCTGTGTTTGCAGCGCTCAAAATCTTCCCTGGTTCCTTCCGTTAGTAATCTTGTGTAATCTTCGGTATACTTTGCCAGCATATCCATCAACGTTTGAGTTTCTAAATCTTTTAATTCGTACTGCATGTTAAAATTGGCTTGAACAGGTTTTTACAGCAAAATTCATGCTACTTATTTTTTTAATAGTAAGCTTTTAGTACTACACCTATGGCCATAGAATTAAATCTACATGTTGTGGTTTTTATTGGCCGCTTTAACAAAGGGAAAATAAAGATGCTAAAAACTTTCATTTTGATTAACTCTTTAATTTAAATTTGAAAATAGGCACATCGATGACAGTAAAAAATAATATGCACCTTAATACTTACGGGATTGTGGTATGTGGCGGCAGCAGCGTGCGTATGGGCACTGATAAAAGCCTGTTGCAGTATCATAAAAAACCACAGCGCTATCATGTGTATGATATGCTGCTGCCTTTTTGTGAGCGGGTTTTTATTTCATGCAATGAATCACAGGCAATTACAATTGATGATGGATATCATTTTATAAAAGATGATCCTGCATTCAGCAATATGGGGCCGATGGCAGCATTGCTCACTG
>JBDSGK010000269.1:0-3280 GCA_039919015.1 Ferruginibacter sp. | reverse complement strand
GGTAATAATATGATGGGTTTAAAAAATCCAAAAGTAACGGGCGTATGAATGGAGCTACTTAACCAAAGCTTTACTTTTCTTTTAATTCCAAACTGGTGAGCTTTTAGCTCTGTAAAAAGTTTTAGCTCAACCCCGGGTTTTTGCAAGCCGTTATTATAGTGATGTTTAAAATGAAACCAGGTGTAAATGGCTTTTATTAATTTGTATGCGATCACGAATGAGTAGAGGCTGAACACCCATGGAGTGATCAATTGCAAACTACCGACTCCGATATAAGCGGTTATGTTTTGTACAACAGCCGCCATATTCCCGATGCCTGGTGCGCCAAAAAAATAAACAGAAAAAGTAAAAACAAATAAAACTAACTGGGCAACTATAGACAGGTATAAAAAATTTCTTTTTGCCAGCGGTGCATTGTTCGGGTGAATGATCTTATCAATAGCAATGTACAGCAACATGAAGAGCGCAGCCTGCCAGAAGCTGTGCAACAGGGCCATGCAGAAGCTGTAAGAGAACTGGATCATAATCGCCTGGAATATGCAGTAAAAAAATTTATTTGTCTTTTTTAAGTTGATTGATCAATTGCTGAATTTTATCCAGTTCTTCATTACTGGCATCATGTCCACCCAATGCCTGTAGCACCAGGTCAGATGATGAACCGGCAAATAAGGTACTGATCATTTTATTCAGGAATTGTTGCTGTGTTTTTTCCCTGGTAACAGCCGGTTGGTAAATATGCGTTTTACTGCTGTCATCCCGGGTAACCAAACCTTTTTCAAACATGATCTGCATCAGTTTAAGGGTAGTGGTATAGCCGGCATCCTTGGTTTTCAGCAGCTCTTCATGTACTGTACGAACCGTTGCGGTCTTCTCATTCCACAGAACCTGCAGTATCTCCAGTTCACTTTCTGTGGGCTTTGTATTCTTAATTAATGTCATAGTACGAGTTTTTTCGTAAGGCAATGTACGAAATTACTTGTAAACAGCAAATCCGTTTAAATAATTTTTAAAAATTGTTAACAACTGAAACGGAGTGAGCAACCCCTTAAGGGTGGCTCACTCATGCAGGAAAGGAACCATCATTATAAGATTTCTTTGATTTAGAGTTATCTTTCTTTAAAAAAAGCTTTTCAATTTTTACCGGGTGAGCCACCCTTATGGGGTGACTCACCCTATGGGATAGAATAAAAAAAAGCCCCGCTGATTAATTCAACAGGGCTCAAAAAAAATCTTATTAATAATTACGTCTTAGCTTGCGTGATTTTAAAATCTGATCCACCAAAAGCATCAATCAATATTTGATATTTCCCAATTGCATCAACGCCCAGTTCTTTATCATTTATTATCAACCTGCCTTTAATAATTTTAACTGAAAAATTATCTTTTTCAATTAACTTATCTGCAACCAGTGCTTCAATAAGCTTATCTGCAGGCACTTTCAAAGAATTCGCATCAGCTGTAACAGTAACAGAAGTTGTATTTGAAGTATCAGATTTAGTGATCAACATTTCCTGTGTTACTTTGGGCATGGTATGTTTTGCAGTAGTTCCACCATACATGGCTGCAAGGGTAGGAGCAATAACCAGGCTCACAATACTCATCAATTTGATGAGGATATTCATGGAGGGGCCAGATGTATCTTTAAATGGATCTCCTACAGTATCACCGGTAACAGAAGCCTTATGTGGTTCTGACTTTTTGTAGAACATTTCGCCGTTGATCTCAACACCGGTTTCAAAAGATTTCTTAGCATTATCCCATGCACCACCGGCATTGTTCATGAACATACCCATTAGTACACCACTTACTGTAGCACCGGCTAAAAAGCCGCCAAGCACTTCAGGTCCAAAAGAAAATCCTACTATCAGTGGAGATAATAAAGCTATTGCACCGGGCAACATCATCTTCTTTAATGAAGCTTCAGTAGAGATTGCCACACACTTATCATATTCCGGCTTGCCTGTACCTTCCATGATACCGGGAATGGTACGGAACTGCCTTCTTACTTCTTCAACCATAGCCATGGCAGCTTCTCCAACCGCACGGATAGCCAATGAAGAGAAAATGAACGGGATCATTCCACCTACAAACAGGCCTGCCAAAACAGGCGCTTTATAAATATCAATTCCTTCAATACCACTGATACCAACGAATGCAGCAAACAAAGCCAAAGCAGTCAACGCTGCAGAAGCAATGGCAAATCCTTTACCCGTTGCTGCTGTTGTATTACCAACCGCATCTAAAATATCTGTCTTTTCACGAACATCTTTTGGTAACTCACTCATTTCTGCAATACCACCTGCATTATCTGCAATAGGGCCAAAAGCATCAATGGCAAGCTGCATGGCGGTTGTAGCCATCATACCTGCTGCGGCAATAGCCACACCGTATAAACCTGCACACCAGAAACTCATATATATACCGGATGCTAAAACCAAAATTGGTAAGAAAGTACTTTCCATACCCATGGCCAAACCGGCAATGATATTGGTAGCGTGGCCTGTACCGGATTGACGGATGATAGATTTTACCGGGCGTTTGCCCATCGCCGTATAATACTCCGTGATCATACTCATTAAAGTACCAACGATCAAACCCACCATGATGGCGCCAAACACGCCGTTCTTGGTGAACTCATGACCACGTAAGGTCATGGTTTCCGGCATTAAAAAATTAACGAGGAAATAAGATGCAACTGCTGTTAACACAATTGAACCCCAGTTACCCATATTTAAAGCATTCTGAACTTTTTGTGTACTTAGGCCTGCAGTTTCGCTGATGCGGACAAAGAAAGTCCCGATGATCGAGAATAAGATCCCCATGGCTGCGATCAGCATGGGTAACAGGATAGGAGACATACCGCCAAATGCATCAGTCAATGCATTTGTTTCTCTGCCTAAAACCATGGTAGCTAAAACCGTTGCTACATAAGAACCGAACAGATCGGCACCCATACCGGCCACATCACCTACATTATCACCTACGTTATCTGCAATGGTTGCAGGGTTACGCGGATCATCTTCCGGAATACCTGCTTCTACTTTACCAACAAGGTCGGCACCAACATCGGCAGCCTTGGTATAGATACCACCACCAACACGGGCAAACAAGGCAATTGACTCAGCACCTAAAGAGAAGCCTGTCAATATTTCTATGGTACGCTCCATTTCGTGACTGTCAACAGCCGCATGAGGAGCAAAGATCATTTTCAATACAATGAACAAACCACCCAAACCTAAAACAGCTAAACCTGCAACACCCAATCCCATTACACTACCTC
>JBDSGK010000268.1:0-11578 GCA_039919015.1 Ferruginibacter sp. | reverse complement strand
ATTGTAACCGCTGATGTTCATCTTACACTCATCGGCGATGAAGAAAAGATAAAGGAACATCTGGCTACCTACCCTATCCCTTCCGGTCAATACACGATCGTTCATGCAAGCCAGGTAATAGAAATGCATGAGCATCCCACCAAAGCACTTAAAGAAAAACAACAATCATCCATCGCCATAGGTTTTCAATTACTGGCAGCGGCCAAAACAGATGCCTTCATCAGTGCAGGCAATACCGGAGCTATGATGGTAGGTGCCCTGTTCAGCATTAAAACCATTGAAGGGGTACTGCGGCCAACCATTGGTGCTTATATGCCACGTGAAGATGGAACACTTGGCCTGTTGGTTGATGTTGGGCTTAATGCCGATTGCAAACCTGAAAACCTAAACCAGTTTGCTATACTGGGCTCCATGTTTTCCAAATACATTTTAAATTTTGACAACCCGAAAGTGGGGCTTGTAAACCTCGGAGAAGAAGAAGGCAAAGGTAATATCCTGGCACAGGCCACTTATCCCCTTTTAAAAGAAAACAAGCAGATCAATTTCATTGGCAATGTTGAGGGCCGTGATATTCTATTAAACAGGGCTGATGTTTTTGTATGCGAAGGCTTTACCGGCAATGTGATCTTAAAATTAGCCGAAAGCATGTACGACATCAGCAAACGCCGCAATATTGATGACGAACATTTCAACCGTTTTAATTTTGAACAGTACGGTGGTGTTCCGGTCCTCGGCGTATCCAGGCCGGTGATCATCGGCCACGGCATCTCCCACGCTATGGCATTTAAGAATATGATACGCATTGCGCAGCGTATGCTGGAAACCGATCTGTTGGGAAAGATGAAAGACAGTTTTGTTGCAGAGGTTTAAGGGATCCTGATCAATATCACTATACCACTCATTTAAAACTAACTTAAAAATCATCGGTTATGATAAAGCTTGCTGACTCTTCGGGAACTGTTGTTTATGAGAACGACAATAAATTATACCTGGCCAAAAAACCTGCGCAGTGGACAACCACTTTTCTTTTTGTGACCGGCTTGCTTGCTTTTATTCTTCTTGCAAATGGTTTGCTGCAATTGTTTGTATTTAAAATGGAGATCCCTGGTGCACCCGATTTGGGAATTATACTCCTGGCCGCGGGCATTTTTTTCGCACTGGTATTTTGGAGAATTATAGCATACAGAAAGAAATTAAACGCAAAGCCTGTTAATGTGCAGGCATGTATCTGCATAATTGATCTGGTTGCCAATAACCTCCTTGACGGGCAGCAAAACCTGCTGGCCCCGCTTAATGCTGTTCAACTGCAGCGCAAAATGCAGATCACATCCAGCTCCCCGGAATTGGTATTAAGATGGGATAAAAATGCACTGACCATTGTTAAAGGAAATCCCTTTTCAGGTGGTATTGCATCCGTTGAAAAAGCCTTAATTTTAAAAGGAATAAAAAAAGCCTGAACCCACAGATTTTTATCCCGGTTTACTGCCTTAATACTATTTTTATACAACAAATTTTTTTATGAGAGATATAGGCTTGCTTCTCCTGTTGAATATCATAGGTATTGCCGGGTTTGGCCAAAATCACCGTACAACAAGGATCTATACAATTCCTGACTCCATAAAAGCAACAGGATATTATACTGAAGTAAGCATGACAGACAGTAAGAATTCAAAAAAGAATATTTCGGGAATATGCGTAAATGAAGCTACGGTTAGGTTAGAACATACCAAAGATGAAAAACTGGTTGAATTGATCTTCTTTGATAACAAAGGAAAAGACATTGCATCAGGTGCAGACGTTTATCCATATGGTTTAGGCAATGCCTGGAAGTATGAATGGAACTATGATGTAACATACCCACTCCTTATTTTAACAGCCAGTGATTCAACATCACACAGCACCATTTTCTCAGGCTATATCTTCCTGCCCAATGAAAAGAAATGGAAGCTGATCTCCACCCGTTTGTATAATGATACGATCAGTGTTAAATACCTCTGGCCCGGAACCACAGAGAACAAAAAGTCAAGTGCAACATACAGCAACCGTTGGCTGTTGCGAAGCGGTGGTAGCTGGAAGGCCCTGGATGATCAAATGACAAAGGCTCCAACACTGCGCCCACTCATGCGTAATGTGGATAGCATGTATCAACAAAAGATTGAAGAGGATAATTTACGTGCCAGGTTACCCAAAGACAGTGTAACGTATAAAGAAGGTATTTTTTATCAATCATTAAAAGAAGGAACCGGAAGGCCGGTGCTTGTAACAGATACTGTGGTTGTACACTATAAAGGCTCTTTGTTCAGCAATGGCAGCATATTTGATCAAACAAAAGAAAAACCGGCAACATTTCCTTTAGGCAGGTTAATAAAAGGCTGGCAGCTGGGTATTACAGAATGCCGGGTGGGTGGTAAAATAAGATTGTATATTCCTTCGGGAAGTGCTTACGGCATCCGCACTTTTTCAACAAATATTCCGCCTAACAATACATTGGTATTTGATGTGGAAGTGTTGGAGGCAAAAGAGAAATTGGTAAAATAATTATTTTCAACGGCTCCCTTCCTTTCTCTAATTTGCTTCTTCAATTTGTTCTATGCCCGTCGATTTTAAAAAATTAGATAACCCTGCCTGGTACGCATTAAGAGAAACCCATAGCGGATTTGCATTGGGCACTGATGAATTTAAACGCTATGATCCGGAGATCGTATTGTTCTCAGGTTATGATCCCGGGGCTAAAAATATTTTTCAGCAACTCAACAAGGTATTTAAACCAACCGATTCTTTTTTTCTTTTTGACAAGTTCCCTGCATTACCCGCCAACTACCAGTTTGAAACTATTGTAGAATGCATGCAGATGGTTTGCGAAACACCTGTGCCCGCAAATATCACAGAAGACCTTGTGTCGCTTGGTGAAACAAATTCGCCAGAGATGTATGCATTGGTGAGCCAGGTTTTTCCGGGTTATTACCTTCCAAACAGCCGGCTGATGGGAAACTTTTTCGGTATCTTTAAGGAGGAAAAACTGGTGGCCATGGCGGGTGAGCGGCTGCGTATGGATGGGTTAACAGAAATAAGTGCTGTAGTTACACACCCTGACTGGCTGGGGCGGAAATTTGCTCAACAATTGGTAAGCCATCTTACCGATAAAAATTTGCAGCAGGGGATCACGCCATTCCTGCATACGGGTTCAGGTAATGAACGTGCCATCAGGATCTATGAATTGCTGGGTTATACAAAAAGAAGGGTCATACCAGTTACTAAAATAAAAAGATTCATGTAGTTTATATGAAAAAATATCATCTCATGCGCTTACTGCCCTCCCTCATGGTTTGTGCCTTTTATTTATTTTTACTTCTTAACCCGCTTCATACAATGAGCCAACAACTAAATGAGTGGGCAGACCTTAAAAAATATGCTGCCGATAATAAAAAATTAAAGTCTCCTTCAAAAACTGAAAAACGCGTTGTATTCATGGGCGATTCGATCACTGAATCCTGGATATCCTTTGATAGTGGCTTTTTTAGTGGTAAACCATATATTGATCGTGGGATCAGTGGCCAAACCACTTCACAGATGTTGATCCGTTTTCAGCAGGATGTTATATCACTAAAACCATCTGTTGTTGTAATACTTGCCGGTATCAATGATATTGCAGAAAATAATGGCCCCATTTCTTTAGAGAAGGTTTTTGAAAATATAATTGCCATGGCTCAGTTAGCAAAAAAACATAAGATCAAAGTCGTACTCTCCTCTGTTCTTCCGGCCTATGATTTCCGCTGGCGGCCGGGACTGCACCCGGCTGAAAAAGTTATCAAACTTAATGCAATGATCAGGTCTTATTGTACAACAAATCATATCGTGTACGTTGACTATTATTCAAATATGGTTGATGAAAGAAAAGGCCTGAATAAAAAATTCACTGAAGACGGAGTACATCCCACACTTGCGGGATATAAAATAATGGAGCCATTGGTTGAAAAGGCAATTAAAGCAGCATTAAAACATTAATCAGCGTAAAAATCAAAAATTTCACCGCTCGTCAACCCCATTATACGAAAGTTTGGAATTTTGTACCTGGCATTACTTTTTTATATACTTTTGAAAATGAATCTCATAAAGCGGAAGACATTTAGGACTTGTGTATATTTATGAGTTGGCAGCAAGTTTAAATGACAGCATCCATAATTTCACAAAACGCAAGACTTGTCTCTCTAACCTCATTCATTCTTGGGACAGGACTTTTTGTATTATACTATTTCTCTGATACATCTTCATTGTTATTTTTAGGACTTGGTTTTATAATTATAGCGGGACTAATTAATCTTATTTATTTCATTCTTGTAGTTCGACAAATACCGAAAGCAAAAGACAAACGACAGAGTTTATATGTTACTTGGGGACTGATGCTTCTTAATATTCCGATTTTGCTTTTTTTTTGTTGGTGGACTTTAATTCTTCTAAACACAATGCGAATTACATTTGTAAATGAAACATCAAGTAGGTTGACAGACATAAAGATATTTGGCTGTGAAGAAAAGCGTATTGACAAACTTGAACCAGGAGAAAAGAAATTGGTTTGGGTTGGTATCACAGGTGACTGTTCCGTAAATATTGAATTCAACAAGGACGGAAAAAAGGAAAGCGAAAATGTTTCAGGTTACACTACTAATAATATGGGGCAAAGAATGACACACAAAATTGGTTGGGAAAATGCACCAGCAAACTATTGATAGGAAGAAAGCCAGCTGCCAACAAAAGTTTGCAAAAGCAGGGCTGGACAATGTAACTTCAGCTATATGCAAGCATCAGCAGTGGCTCGGGCTGACATTTATAAATTTGGCTTTTAGTTGTTAACTTCAACTTCATATTTTTAATTGGGCATTTGTACCGGGCTGGACGAACAATGAATTCCTTGCCTTCGCAAATACTCAACGTTGTAGGCATTAAATCAACAAGATTAGAGGACAAAATTTAATGCTTAGAATTGCTTTTACACCTTTTGTTTTTACTCCCTCCCCTTTGAATTCTTCTTAAAACATGGCAACGAAAATGGAAAAACTCACTGTGACTATAATCTATCTGCTTGTTACGTTTTTGTCATACGGGCAGGATAATTCAAAACAATTTGCGGAGTTAATAAATAGAGGCGACTCTCTTTTTAAGAATAAGGATTATAAAAGCGCTGCAATTGTTTTTTCTTCAGCGATAGATTTAGCTTACCCCAATCAAGGAAACGCTGTAAATAATACTCGTTGGAAGTCAACAAGAAGTTGGACTTTAGCTAATGAAGCCGATAGTGCTTTTGTGCAATTAAATAAAATTTTTAGTACAAATAAAGTATACCCATATTTTAACAAACGCATAATAATTGACAAAGACCTAACATCCTTGCATACCGATAAACGTTGGCGACCACTAATTGATTCTATTTTAAACGAATTCAAGATTTCAATTGATAAAGACATCCTGGCAGAAAGATTAAAACCCAATTTTCATGTGCGGTATACCTATAGCTCACGTTATGATGCTGCTTGGGTATGGGCACTGATGAAAGATTCGGATAGTGCTTTTTATAATTTAGATATAATCGCAAGTGATAGCTGGAATTCGTTGTATGAAGTCATTAAGGATGATAACGCATTTTTTTCTTTATACAACGATAGTCGTTGGCCCTTAATTCTGGAACGACTTAAACAAAATTACTATCCATTACAGGGAAGACATAACAATCGTGGGCCATATATTCCAATGGTGTTAACCATCGACTCAGCAAGTTCTTATTTTAAAAGTGATGGATTAGGAAGTTACAGGGACGGGATTGACTCAATCGAATCAGGAGAACAAACAGCTTTCAATTTTAGAATTCGAAATGTGGAAAAGATTTTACCTTCACCCCGTTCAGTTATTCTCAACTTGAGTAATCCATTACCGGGTTCACGAGCAGTTTCCCAAGGGATTATCCATGATAATCAAAGTGCAGAAATACATGTTTTCTATAAATGGGATAGGTCAGTTAAGCCGTGGATAGTTTATAATTTAAGAGATGTTCCAATCGGTACCACCATTGAGAGTCCACGAACTGAAATCAGGGTTAGTATTAATGGAATTTTACACATTCTGCAGTTGGGGCCATATTGCCTTGGTGATGGTAATGAACCATATGCTTATGGAGGACATATTGGTGGTGAAGGAACCACAAAAGTACTTGTAACACGAAATTCTAAAACAAGCTATACAATTATAGCGCCGGTTGAAAGTATTGGCAGATTATGGAATGTATCAAGTTGGGTATACCCAATTGACAAAGGATTATTCAAAACAGGGTTTATTATTCATTTGGAGTATCAATAAAAAACTGCCTACAGTCGAGTAAGCAAGGGAATTTCACCCCCTGGTCCTGTACCGGTGGTAATTCTATCTCTTTTATGGCAATTCATGACTATTGCAGCCTGGATAACCATCAGAAATAAAAATATTAAAGGTCATCGCCTTTTTATGATTCGCAGCTATATTATTGCCTTGTCCTTTGTTTGGCTCCGTATATTAAGCGATTTAGTTTATAAACAGATCTATTTTTTTTTATAAAAAGTGAAGAAATAAAAGACACCACCTATAAATGGATGAGTTGGGTATTACCCATCCTGATAGTAGAGTTATTTATTTCGTGGATACCGCTAATGAAACATAAAAAAAACTTCCGCTAACACGAACTGTGCAAGGCTGGCAGACGTAGGTCAACCAAAGCTGCATAACTATTAAAAGAAATGATTCCGTTGAAACTGTTGCAACTAAACATAACAATAAAATATTTTTTATCTTGTACTTATGCTCAGTTTCATCACCACCATACAAAAATTCAACAAACAGGGCGAAAAGACCGGCTGGACCTATATTGTTGTACCGGATAAGGTTGCCAAAAAACTAAACCCCGGTGTAAAAAAATCATACCGGGTAAAGGGTAAGCTTGATGATCATGCCATTGAAAAGACAGCATTGATACCTATGGGTAAGGGTGATTTTATCCTGCCGGTAAATGCAGCCATAAGAAAAGCTACAGGCAAACGTTTTGGTGCATCAATGAAAGTGCAACTGGAACTGGATGATACTCCCATACTTCCTCCCGCAGAATTACTGGAATGTTTGCAGGACGAACCGGAAGCATTGAAACATTTTAATTCTTTACCACAGGGCCATCGAAATTATTTTACCAAATGGATAGAATCGGCAAAGACAGAACCCACCAAAACAAAAAGAATTGCATTGGTTGTAAAGACTATGGTTAGGAAAATGGATTTTGGTTCTATGTTAAGGGAAGAGAGGGGTGAACGGAAAGCTTTGGGACGATAGAATTCTTAATCCGTTAATCCGTTAATCTGTTAATTTGTTAATCCGTAGGATCGTACGTAAGTAAAACCTATAAGGTTTGCAGCATAGCTTTGAAGCCATGCAAAACCTTATAGTGTTTGTAAAAGGTTTATTCCGTGTTCTACTTAAGTAAAATCGTCGTCCCCTTCTGCTGTATCTTTTTCCCCGTATCAATATTTGTATAGATCAATATCCATACATACGTACCCGGATCTGCAGGCTGCCCTTTAAACCTTCCATCCCACCTTCTCGTCCAGTCACGGGTTTCAAAGATCATTTGTCCCACACGATTGTACACACGGAATAAAAGGTCAGTTGCTTTATAAGCATTTAAGGGATAGAGGTGATCATTAAGACCGTCGTTATTGGGTGTGAAAGCATTGGGTACGTCAATGTAACAACTGTTGGGCACTACAATTTTTTGTATCGTTGTATCAAAGCAACCCAGATTATTCTGCACGATCAATCTTGGAAAAACATCCCGGGTAACAGTTGGCACCATATAAGATTGTGGTGATGGTGTTGGCGAAGTGCTAGTTACACCGTTTCCAAAATCCCAGCGCCAGTTAACAATATTGCCCGTGCTGTTATCGCGGAAATACGCTAACTCATTTGGGCAAACAATAGCAGTTGCTTCAAAGGAGGCTTTCAGTTCATTGTCCAAAAAGATGGGAATGATATCACTTGTATCACGGCACACGCCATTTGAAACGATCAGTTGTGTTTGTTTTTGTCCGAAGGAACCATACAAAATAGTAGGACTTTGCTGATTGCTGCTCCGGATGTTATCAAAATTCCATTTCCACAAATTCACTTCATTGCGGCCATCATGAAAGTAATTGATGGTATCCCTTTCACAGCCATACTTAACTACATAACTAAAATCAGCATTCACGGTATCTTTGGTAGTAAAGATAAGCGTGGCACCTGCTGGTGTTTGCTGACTGCATTCATCAATGATCGTATTACCATCGCTGCCGGTAACCAATTGTATCTGGTAAACTCCTTTTGTTTGTATGGAGCAGATAATTGTACTTTAATGACGGGTGTATTCCCATCTACATTACAATTACCCGAAGCGCCGATGACCGTAACAGGTGAGCTACCCGAAATCATGGTTACCACAAAATCACTTCCATCCGGTGCTATGCTGCTGCACTGGATCGTTTTTTTGAATACCAGCTGTAACTCACCTGGCTTACAACCCAATTTTGAGATACTGTCCATAGGTGTTGGTATCAATGGATAAACGATCAACGGGATGCTTTCTCCAACAGGCACCTCCCTGTCGCAGTTGTCCCTGATGGTATTCCCATCTGTTCCGTTTTGCACATTGATGGTATAATTGCCCGGAGGTAATGGGGCGTCCAGTTTAAGTATTAAAGAGTCCATATCAAAACCATTGGCACAGCCAAAACCGGTAGCTACAATCACATTGGCCAAAGGAGGCGTAATGGTAAATTCTGATCCGGAAGCGGTGAGGCTGTTACACTTCATTCTTTTATTCAGTTTGATAGTGGTTTGCGTACCATCGCAGGCCGCTCTTGCATTATCCAGGTGAGGTTCTTTTGGATCAGTAATATTTGCAGATCCCCCGGTGAAGGAAAGATCATAACCGGTTGTACTTCTCGTCCAGTTTGTAACCATTAGTAAATAATCATGCCCAATGGTGATCGTGGGCATCGCATTGAAGGGCGTATTTCCGTTTGCAGAACCTTCACAATGAACATTTCCTGTAGCACCCGGCTTGCACCCCGTAGGTGATTCAGGAAATGGAGTAGTTGCGCCACCTGACCCATAAAGATTTATAGAAATGGCTAATGAAGGGTTCGAAAAAACGTCATTTGGATTACGCCCCGTGATATCAAATAATACCCAATCATAATCATCTGTACTTGAAATGCCACTCATCAGAAATCCCAATGAACCGGTTTGGTAACAGGTAAACTTATACCAAAAAGAACTGGCCGATGTGGCACCAACAGGACAACCGCTTTGCGCCACATCAGGCCCTGAACAATTAGTTACCACACTCTGATGAAAAACCGATGTACCGCAAACGGGGAATGCATTATCGGGTGTCATGCCCGGCAGTGAACAGGTTTGGGCATGTAGATATAATACTGCAGAGAAATTGATAGCAATTAGTGTAAGTAACTTTTTTATCATAAGTGTGGCGAAATTATTACAAAGACCCCTTAACCAGCATTAATGCTGCAAAGGTTAATACGATTTTAACAGTTAGATGCATGATAATAGGCTTATTACATAAATTAATTTAAAATACCGCTTCGTGATTGTATATTACTTTACAAACTATGCTGCTATGGATAACTCCAACATAAAGAAACGTATACAATCTATTGATGTATTAAGAGGATTGGTGATGGTTATTATGGCGCTGGACCATGTACGTGATTTCTTTTATAAAGTTAACCTGGAAAAAGCCGGCTCGGCCGCCACAGGACCTACGGACCTGGAAACCACTTACCCTATGTTATTTTTCACCAGGTGGATCACACATTTTTGTGCTCCCATTTTTGTTTTCCTGGCCGGCACTTCAATTTACCTGATGAGTAGAAAGAAAACAAAAAAAGAATTAAGCGGCTTTTTAATTTCAAGAGGTTTATGGCTGATCATTGTTGAAGTGATCATCATCACTTTTAGCTGGACATTTAACCCATTATTTAATCTTCTTATTCTGCAGGTTATCTGGGCAATTGGCATTAGTATGATCCTGATGGGAATATTGATACAACTTCCATACAAAGCAATCCTGTTTTTAGGACTCCTGATAGTTTTTGGCCATAATATTTTAGATTATAAGGCAGTGAATGAATCGTTGAAGGGATCTGTGCTTGCCAACCTTTTATATTTCTCTGAGTTTTCTGTTTACCCCATCTTCAAAGATCATTTTATCCTCATTGTATATTCGTTTTTACCCTGGCTGGGGGTGATGATGCTGGGTTATTGCTTCGGAAAACTGTACACCCCCGACGTTGATATAGTATGGCGCAGGAAAATACTTTTGCAATTGGGAACAGTACTGTTGGTCCTCTTTGTATTAATCAGGTTATCAAACCTGTATGGAGACCCTGTGCCCTGGAGTGAGCAGGCACGTGGCCCTGTTTATACATTTCTTTCATTCTTTAATTTAAATAAATATCCGCCCTCTCTTTTATACCTGTGTATGACGATTGGCGCAGGAATGTTCTTTCTTGCCTGTATAGAAAAAGTGCAAAATCGTTTTACCGGTATTATGAACATTTACGGAAGGGTGCCCATGTTCTATTATATCCTTCATTTTTATTTTATTCACATTTTAGTGGTCATTGTATTCTATTTACAAGGTTTCAGTTCTGCAGATATTGTTACACCTGGATTGCCGTTCTTATTCCGGCCACCAGCTTTTGGGTTTAATTTATGGGGAGTATATGCGGTATGGGCATTTGTTGTAATCATATTGTATCCACTATGCAAAAAATACAATACTTATAAAAGCACTCACCAAAAATGGTGGCTGGGTTATTTGTAGTATTATTTTAGCATCGATTTTATTTCCTGCAATTTCAATAAAGCCTCCACGGGGGTTAAACGGTTTATATCCACTGCTTCCAGCAAATTCCTGATCTCATCAAAAGTTGCTGAATGTGCATCAAAAATGCTGAGTTGTAATTTGGGTACCGATATTTTTTTTATATGCTCATCCAGGTTTATTCCTTCGCTACCTTCCCTGCTGTCTTCCAGTTGCTTTAAAATTTCGTTGGCACGGTCAATTAATTGCGGGGGCATTCCGGCCATGCGTGCCACGTGAATTCCAAAACTGTGTATGCTGCCACCGGGTGCCAGTTTGCGAAGAAAAATTATTTTATTGCCAACTTCCTTATTGGTAACATGAAAATTTTTAATGCCTGTAAATTTATTCTCCAGTTCATTCAGCTCATGATAATGTGTGGCAAATAATGTTTTGGGCTGATGAACCGAATTGTGTAAAAACTCTGCAATGCTCCAGGCAATGCTGATACCATCGTATGTTGACGTGCCACGGCCGATCTCATCCAGCAATATCAGGCTTCGTTTGGTGAGGTTGTTGATGATGCTGGCTGTCTCATTCATCTCTACCATGAACGTACTTTCGCCGCCACTTAAATTATCGCTGGCCCCTACCCTGGTGAATATCTTATCTGTCAACGGAATTTTTGCATCGCTTGCGGGA
>JBDSGK010000267.1:0-11109 GCA_039919015.1 Ferruginibacter sp. | reverse complement strand
GTAGCATCACATCGAGGATGATCAGGTTAAAATATTCTTTTTGTACAGCTTTTAGTGCTTCGGCGCCATCATAGGCACCGGTAATTTCATAACCTTCCAGTTCCAGGTTTAGCTTCAGGGCTTCCTGCAAATTTTCTTCGTCTTCAACCAATAATATGGAGAATTTTTTATCGGGCATTTTTAAAGCTATGTTTTTTCGCTGGATGAATGTAATCTAACTGTAAAAATAGCACCGGATGGGTTGTTGTCTGTCACAGAAATGTTTGCATTATGCTGTTTGGCTATCTTTTTTGAAAGATAAAGTCCCAACCCTGTCCCTTTTGCTATTTTGGTAGCGGCATTGCCCACCCTGTAAAATTTATTGAATATTTTATCTCTTTCTTCTGCAGCAATGCCCTTGCCCCGGTCCTTTACCTGGAAAATGATCTTATTATTTTCTTCTAATAATACAACAGTAACCGGCAAATCTTTAGTGCCGTATTTGATAGCATTGTCTATCAGGTTATTGGCCAGCATTTGCAGTAATAACCTGTCACCATTGATGAAAATATCCGGGGCAATAAGTGCTTCAATTTTTTGCTGTGGATACCGGGTAATAAAATCTTCTACGCACTTACCAATCAATTCACTGATATTGGTCTCTTCTTTGGTGATCATATAGCCACCGGCTTCAATTTGGGAGGAGAGTAGCATATTGTTGCAAAGTGCATTCAGCCGGTTGGTTTCTTCCAGGGTGGTTTGTATAAGCCTTTGCTGCTGCTGCTCGTCCAGCTTTCTTTTCTGCATCGTTTCCAGGTTCAGTTTGGCAACAGATATGGGTGTTTTTAATTCATGCGTAATGGCGATCATAAAATTCTGCTGCTGTTCACTTATCCTCAATTCCCGCCGAACGGCTCTAAAAACGAAAACGGCACCGGCAACGATCAGTAAAAAAAATGTAATACCCTCGCCAACATATTGAGCGGTCTTTCTTTTTTCCAGGGAATTGATCTTATCAAAGCTTGCCTGGTAATCAGTATCTGATCTTTTTAACTGCTCCATTTCATATTGCGCCATCTGGTGATTTTGCCGTTTAAGGGCGATGAACCACCAGATCAATGCCGCAAGAATATAAGCCAGTAAGAACCAGTAGAGGATAAAAATAGAACGGAATTTTTTTGACTTGGATGGCATACAGGCAAAGGTAGATAAGTGGTTTGTGGTTTATTGTTCTTTTTTTATGTGTTCCGACGGGGTCTTCGCTGCCAGGCCAATGTGCAATGGGCGAGACCCCGGCGAAGAAAAGTTATTCAAATTTACAGGCTCCCATTCTTTCTTAATCAATCGCACGCAAATAAATAAAATTTTAAAAGTGTGTTCCGACGGGGTCTTCGCTGCCAGGCCAATGTGCTATGGGAGAGACCCCTGCGAAGAAAAGTTATTCAAATTTACAGGCTCCCATTCTTTCTTGATCAATCGCAGGCAAATGAATAAAATTTTAAAAGTGGCAGTAAACAGGCTTAGGTTCTTTTGTGCGCCGGGGTCTCCCCGAAAAATCGGGACACGCATGCTGTGTACATGGACCGGGCTATGAAGACCCCGGCGGAACAACCATTTATTGTACCCTGATTCGCCGTTGGTCGAAGCCCAGACGGCGGCAAAGTTTTGCCATTTTATGAATATTTAGTGATAGTCAACTATTTCAACTTCAGAAGCATTGCCAGTATTCCACTGAAAAATGATACGCCATTGATCATTGTAACCAGGTGGGGGGTGAAAAATTTGTTATACCCTGATTCGCCGTTGGTCGAAGCCCAGACGGCGGCAAAAACTATGTATGAATTATATAGCTGGGCTTTAATCTAATAGTACAGATATGCATTATCAAATCGTCTGACATCAGGTTATTTTGCTTGCCAAAGTCCCAGATAAAAGTATATAATCTGTCAGGCATGTTCCGGCGGAGCAACCATGCGACTACTAATTATCTGTCACAAAAAAACTTCTCCCATTAATTTTATGTGTTTTATTATGTGTATCTATAACAATAACATTATCCAAGGTAATAACGCACCCTGGTGATATAAGTCTCCAAACTGTAAGGGCATCTTGATCAATATTTCCAGAGCTAAGGGAGAGGGCCATAGTTTCCTTTCTACTTATGTACAGTGTAGCACTCTTAATTTTATATGGAGGTGTGACTTTAAACTGCGTTGCTTTTTTTATTATGCTTAAAGGAATTCTTGGCTCAAAGAAATCTTCAATTGAAATGTGAACTTTTTCTGAAAGCTTTTTAATAGCTTTTTCTTCTTTAGTGGGTATATAGGTTTCGACAATAAAACTTCTACGTGCAAGTAGAATACTTTTTCCAGTAGTTGTATCATAAACTGAAATTATTGCTCGGCCTTTTGTTTCTAGGCTTAGGTCATGTATATACTTGTCTAGGGAGATTAACCTTCCTTGTGAAGCAATAACTAAAATATTTTTGAATGTATCGACTTTGTACGAAATGCCAAGACCGTTATTTTTCCCGGTGTATAGCTTTTTGCCTTCTATAGCCAGAATACTGACATTTTTGTCTAAGGGTTGAGAAAGACATGTAATAGCTGAAATAACGAATTGAAATAATAATAGTGCTTTCAATTAATAGACCGTTTGATATATTTTGTATAACATTTGTATTTATGCTATTATACGCAAGTGATTAAAATAATTAACATTGTCAATTCCGCTTATCCAAACCCCAGCTCAGCTTATTTCTCAGCGTTTGTAAAAAATTATTCTCATTCAGACGGATGAGGTTAAAGGCAAATTTCTCTTTTCTTACAGCCAGCTGAATATCTTTTGTAACAATTTCCCTGCGGCTGTCTAAAGTGCATAAAAAACCATCCGTTCTTCCTTCCACTTCAAAAGAAATGATATTATTATCGGGCACTACAATGGGACGTATGTTCAGGTTGTGCGGCGATACCGGCGTAATTACAAAACTTCCACTATCCGGAAAAACCACCGGGCCGTTACAACTTAATGAGTAGCCTGTTGAGCCTGTGGGTGTAGATACGATCAATCCATCGGCCCAGTACGTATTTAAAAATTCACCATTCAGGTATGTGTGAATTTTGATCATGGGTGATGAATCCTTTTTGTGCAGGGTAAATTCATTCAGTGCATAAGGGGTTTCACCAAACAAAGGGGAATCGGAATCCAAATGTATCAGTGTTCTTTTATCCAAAACATAAGTACGGTTTACCAATGCTTCAACCGCAGTAGCCAGGTCTTCCTTACCAATATTTGCTAAAAAACCCAGGCGCCCATAATTGATACCGGCAACCGGGATACCACTGTCTTTAACGAGGGTAACCGTATCCAGCAAAGTGCCATCGCCACCCAGACTGATGATGAAATCAATATTCTTATCCAGGTCCTTGGAAGAATTGAACGTGGAATATTTTGCCTTTGCGTTAAAGGCCGAATAGAACTGGTTGAAAAAGTCCTGGTAAAAAACAAGCTCCACACCGCTCAAGGCCAGCTTGTCGAGCAATAGTATAATGTCCTGGTGCTGGTTATTTTCGATTCCCCTGCTGTAGATTGCTATTTTCATGCCCTGATCCGCCAGCTGGCGGAGAATTTTCGATGTGTTATTAATATTTTTTAAAAACCCGATTGATTGTGTAAAAATAAACCGTTTTCTTTTAATTGGTTAAAACTGTATTCAAACCGCAGGTTTATATCATACAAGGTAAGAATATCTATACCAAAGCCACCGGAATATAATAAGCGGTTGTTGAGGTAAGTATCATATTTCTGTTTGGTGTAAGCATAACCAAGATCGGCAAATGTTTTTGCAAAAATGGTAACCGGGATCTTTGTAAATACTTTGGGAAAGAGCCGGAAAGGGATATCAAAGGCCAGCAGCTTTTTTTTGACGGTTGATTTAGCCAGTACTGTGGCTACACCATCGATCACATAATATTCCAGCCCACGCAAATAAACATCACCATAACCAAGTCCACGCTGGTTTATATAAGCCTGGTCAAAAGGCAGTTTTATTTTTCCGTTCAGTTGAATGCTGCTGTACCAGTTCTTACCGAGGGCTATATATTTATTAAAAGCCGCTTCCAGTTGAAGCATATTAATACCCCCTGTAAATCCTAGCCCTTTTTTCTGTAAGGAAATGAACCAGGTTTTACCGGTTAACGGGTAAGAGCTGTTATTAACGTTGGCATATTGCTGGGTATAAGTAAGTTCAATTATTCCTTTTGAACTAACTGGGTCTTTAAAATAGTTTGGGTTATTCATTGGGTCCAGTACTGCATCGGGTATTTTAATATACGTGTAGCTTCCCGAGAAAATGTGTTTTTTAAAAAAGCCACGACGGATCGTGTAGCCTGCATTTATATACCAGCTTTTATAAACAAAATTGGCCTTTGCTTTTGTTGCGGAGTCTGAAGGATAAAATATCAGTGAATCATTTTTATTTGTTTTGATAGCTAGTTCCCTTTTTTGTAAATAACCGGCACCAACGGTAAAGCCTTCGGTAAGTTTGGTGTTGCTGTAGGGTGCTGTATAACTGAAAGAAATATTTCTTGAATACCCATTGATCAGGTAGATACGCAGTTGATCCCTTCTCCCGGTCAGGTTATAGTGAACAAATTTTACACCGTAGTTAACACGGTTCAGGCTTGCCTTGTACGTTTTATACCATTCATTAAAATTACGGTCAACCCATTTAAATTGCGGTATGGGGTATAAGTACCAACGCTCAAGCACCTCCACCCGGATGCTTACGTTATCAGCATCCAGTGCAACCAGCTCAAACTTTACTTCATTAAACAGCGTAGTGTTGTACACCTGGGAACGTGCCTGCTCCAGTTCTTTGTGCAGATCAGCAATTAAAAGTGTATCTCCTTTTTTAAAATGTATTTCCCGGTAAACAATATAGATCCTGGTTTTTTTCGTTCCGGTAACAACCAGGTCTTTAATGCATACTTTGTTTGTTGCATTAGCAGTAAGCAATGCGGTATCTTTTAAAATAACATCTGGGGAAGTTGATTTTTGTGCATAGGATAATCCGGAAAACAGGATGATGATACAGCAGCAGATTATTTTTTTGAACTCATGCATTAATTAAACGGCTTGCTTTACATACGGGGACTTAAAAATAAGCGGGGAGAAAATACTTTTAAATATCCAGGTAATTCATCAGGTGGCGATAGTTACTGTGGATCTCATTTTCAAAATTCTCGTTACCAAAATAATAAATAACATCATACTCATATCTTTCGAAGGTGGCCACGATGGCCGAAATTTCTTTTTTATTGATATGCAGCGTAACCGTAAGCATTCCTGTTTCGGCATGTACTGTTGTATTTAAATGAAGAATAGTTGCCTCGTTACTTTCTACCAGGCGGCTTATTTCCGAAATGGCAAACTGGCTGCGTTCCATCTCCAGCACAATGATGCCGCCAATTTCGTTGGTGCCTGCAAAATTGCCAAGGGTCTTTAACAGGTCATTGGTAGTGATAACGCCCATCAGTTCATGCTCTTCGTTGATCACCGGAACAACCGTGCTTTCGATCTGGTTACTGCAGGAAACTGCTTTTAAAAAATGTTCGTTATCACGTACCGCTGCCTGGATAAAGAATTCCTGCATGAATTCTATGGGCATTTTGGGGGTTTCCTGGTCCAGCAGATCATCTTCGCTGATCAGGCCCAGAAATTTATCATCCTTAACAACCGGCAGGTGTGTTACCCTGAAATCGCTGATAAGCCGCAAGGCTTTACTTACGGAATCTTTTAACCGGAGCCGTGGGATATTGTTATTGATAAGTTCGATGGTTAACATATAACTGGTTTAGGTTAGTAACAGCTAATGATAAGAACGTAAAGTTGGTGTTTAAAATTATGCCGCTTCGCTCAATTAACAATGTATTTAATAATAAGCAAAACATGTATTAAGGCTAAGCACTACAAGTATGACAAGAATTATGACTAAACTGTTGCAGCAGGCGTTTTTAATTTTGATAAGAACGCATCCAGCAACCTGTTAAACTCTTCGGGAACTTCCATCATGGGGGCATGGCCGCATTTATCAACAAAATGTAACTCGCTTGTTGGCATCAGGCGGTGAAATTCTTTGGCAACAAAGGGCGGCGTAATGGTGTCATTGTTTCCCCAGATGAGGCAGGAAGGTTGTTTTATCTGGTTCAGTTCTTCGCCCAGGTTATTGCGTATGGCACTTTTTGCCAATGCAATGATCTTGATCACTTTCATCCGGTTATTGGTAATCTCAAAAACTTCATTCACCAGTTCTTCGGTAGCCATGGCGGGGTCGTAAAAAGTGAGTTCTGTTTTTTTACGGATATAATCCTTGTCACCACGCTTGGGATAAGTATCACCCATGCCATTCTCAAATAAGCCCGAACTGCCGGTTAAAATAATTGATTTGATCCGCTCCGGGTTTTTTAAAACATGTACCAGTGCCACATGGCCGCCAAGTGAATTACCCAGCAAATGAATATTGTTGTAATTACGATGTTCAATAAAACGATGAACAAATTTTTGTAAACCCCCAACGGAAGTGTGCAGCAGGTCAAGTTCGAGTAAAGGCAAAATGGGAACAATTACCTTGTTCGTTTTACTAAAATGCCCGATGAGGAACTGAAAATTGCTGAGCGCTCCAAATAAGCCATGCAGCAACATCAGCGGTTCACCTTCGCCTTCTTCAATAAATTTGAATTTTCCGTCTAGTTTTATTTCGTAACTCATCCTTAAATGCAAATTGTTTAATATAAACCGCTATCTCAATCTTTAAGTTATGAAATGAGCCATAATCAAAACTTGTATATCAACCGCGATGACTATGGCGAATTCCATGTGACCAAAACAAATTAATAGTAGCACATGAAACTGCTGATTAGGGCTAAAATTACGTTAAATAAGATAATGCCTGAAATTAATGCGGAATTTTGTTTGATAACGAATTAAAAAAATCTCCCAACTCCGTAAACATATCTTTAAATGCAGGTATAAGCCTGCCAAAACTATCCATTACTTTAGGCCCCCAGGGCTGTATAAAATTATAGGTTTGCGATGATTCAATGGCTGCCGGCTGCAATAGTTGTAGCTTTTCGGCATAAAAAATAAAAATACTTAAAATGATGATGTAGAGTGCTGCATACAACAGGATGCCCCCGATACGGTTAAGCCAGCCCAGCATTACAACCTGGAATGCTTTTTCGATCAGTTTGCCACCCAGCCTCACCAGGATGACCACTACAAAAAATATGACCGCAAATGCAATAAAGGGTAGCCATTTGGCCGAAACACTCACGCTGTCTTTTAAGTATGCTGCTACAACAGCCGAAAGCTTTAATGCCGCTGCAAGGCCAATAATAAAACCGATAATGGAAAAGACCGCAATGATCAAACCTTTCTGGTAACCTTTAATGATGGCTATAATGATAAGTGCAGCAAAAGTGAAATCTATCAGCATCTTTAAGTAATTAGTAATTAGGAATTAGGGGATACTTCAATTTAAAAGTAGTGTGTTATTGCACAAACCTAATTCCCTAAATCTAAGAAATTAGGGGGATACTTCAATTTAGTAGCAGTATGTTATTACTCTAACCCTAATTCCTTATTCCCAATCCCCAATTCCTGATAGCCTTTACGCTCCGGCAAGCAGATCCTTAACAATGCTGCTGATCATCTTTCCATCAGCCTTACCCGCTAACTGTTTGCTGGCAACGCCCATTACCTTGCCCATATCAGCAGGAGTGGAGGCTCCTGTTTCGGCAATTATATTTTTTACGATCTCTTTAAGTTCAGCTTCATCCAGTTGTTTGGGAAGAAATCCTTCTATAACAGCCATCTCTTCCTTTTCTTTTGAAGCCAGGTCTTCACGTCCCTGTTTTTCAAAGATATCCAGCGAATCCCTGCGTTGCTTCATCATCTTCTGTAAAAATTTCTGCTCGGTTGCTTCATCAATTTCTCCTGCAGCGCCTGGTTCGGTCTTTGCCTTAATGATCTCTGCCTTGATGGCACGTAAGGCACGTAAAACCCCTTCATTCTTCGCTTTCATGGCCTCTTTCATTTCGGTCATGATCTGTAGTTCTAGACTCATGGTGGTATTTTTATTTTGGTTTAAAATTAGAAGGTAGCCGCAAGCTAAAGAAAACAAGCTACAAGCTTCAAGGGGGGAAGTTTTAGGAGAAAACATTTTTTTATTTATCCTGCCTTTCAAAAAATAATCCGGCATAATAACATTTACCCCCTTGTAGCTTACTTCTGTTCCTTCAACTGTATCGCCCTGAATTTCTCAAAAAACTCTTTGGCAAATTTTTTCATATCATCACTCATTTCCTGCTGCTGGGTAGCTCTTTTAAAAGTATCTGCCATACTCATCAGCATCTGGTAGTAAAAGTCGGCCATTTCATCCACCATCATATCCTTTGTCCAGAGGTCGATACGCAATGCAGTCTTGTCGGCCCCATCCCAAAAGGCAACGCTCATGGCTTTTGCTTTTTGTACCATATTGGCGGTACTGTCGCTGGCGATCCAGTTTATTTGCTCAGGTACTTTGTTTGGATCCAGCAGTACGTCAATTTTTATCGTTGATTTATTCATAATATTTGCCCCGTTAATTAACGGGGGTTGTTTTCTTTTGTGAGCCTGCCGGCAGGCAGGCTGCAAAATTAACTGAAATTAATTACCGACAGCTTTTAGGATGCTCTTCATCAGCAGGTCAGCCGATATGTGCCACTGGTGTTGCTGCAGCAGGGCTTTTCCGGCCTGTACTAGTGCTGCGGCTTTATGCTCATCTTTGAAAATAAGCATCATCTTTTCAGCAATATCTGTAAAATCAGCCGGATCGGCATATAATGCCGCATTGCCACAAATAAAGGGCAGGGCACCGGCATTGGAAACAACAAGCGGCACCTCACACTGCATGGCCTGCAAGGGTGGTATGGCAAGGTCGTCATACAAGACGGGGTAAACCATAGCATATGCCGCTGCAGTAATTTTTGCAAGCTGTTCTTTTGTTAGCGCTTCCAACAGGATGACATCATTCCTGTACTTATAGGTCTTCAACTCTTTTTTAAAGGATTCATCCACACGCCCGGCAACCAGCAGCAGCATATTGCTTTTCTGTCTTTTTTTAAAAAATGAAAATCCTTTTAACAGTTTGATCAGGTTGCTGCGCTGATCGATACCGCCACTGGATAAAAAATACGCCTTGCCTTCAGTATATTTTTTTTTGATAAGCTCTTTTTCTTCCCAATCCATGGGTTTAAAGACGCTGTCTACTCCGGGCCTGATCACCGCTATACCTGTTGCATTTATTTTGTACTCATCTGCAATCATAGACCTGGCAGGATCAGAAACCGTTACAATAGTTTTTGCCATGGATAAAAATCCGGCTGTGTGTTTTTTATAAAAACGGGCATTGTTTTTTTTTGTTGGTTGTGTACGTTGTAAAAAACCAAGATCGCTAATCAGCAGGCACTGCGGTTTTTTTGTACGCATGGAGCAAATACCATCCATGCTTACAAAAACATCGGCTTTGTGCTTCCGCAATATGGCCGGTATCTTATAATTGAACCAGTATTGCAAACGCAGGTTGGTCCTGGTTTCGGGGCCGGTAACAAGGGGCAGTACATTTTTAGCAAAGCTTCGGTTATTATTAAAGTCCATATCAAAAATGTACAGGAATTGGTGCTGCGGATATTTTTTGGTTACCTGGTCAAGGAGTTCAAACATAAAATTCTCATAACCTGCCGGCTGCCCTTCTTTTCTCAACCTGGTGTTAACAGCTATGATCATGTATGAAAAGCTATTAGCTTTTAGTAGGTTTATTTTTTTGAGCTGACTCTTGTTCTGCTAACAGCTAATAGCTGATAGCTAACAGCCTTTTTATTTAAGCACTTTCAATTTTACCATCTCTATCCGGGTGTCGCTAACGCTTAAAATATCGATCTCGTAATGGCCAATAATGATATGGTCTTTTAATTTTGGAATTTGCTCATGGTTCTTAATGATATAACCCGACAAGGTCTCCGTTTCTTCATCATCCGGGAAAACCAATTTGTATTTTTCTGTGATCAGGTCCAGTTCCATCCGCCCCCCAAAAATATATTCATTGGCTCCCAATTGCTTGTCAACAAATTCGTCGGTATCATATTCATCCTTAATTTCTCCAAAGATCTCTTCCAGCAGGTCTTCCATGGTAACAATACCTGCGGTACCGCCAAATTCATCAATGACCCAGGCTATTGTCTTTCTTTCCTTAGTGAACTTGTTCATCAGGTCGGTGGCACTCATACTTTCGGGTACGGTAGGTATGGGTAATAAGATCTCTTTAACAGTGGCCGGCTGTTTGAACAGGTCGAGCTGGTGTACATAACCCGTAATGTTGTCAATGTTCTCCTCGTAAACAACCAGTTTGCTCAAAGAGGTTTCTATGAATTTTGCTTTTACTTCGTCAATGGACATATTGCTGTTCACACCTTCGATCTCTCTTCTGGGTATCAGGCATTCCCTCAATTTTGTTTCACTAAGCGATAATGCATTTTCAAACAATTCTTTATTCAGCTCACTGCTGTCTTCTTCCTCGTGATTTTTGGTCTGGTGTATGAAATGTTCAAGGTCTACTTTGCTGAACATATCTTTTTTGTTATGGATCTTTACGTCCAGCAGCCTTTTCAATATCCATTCGGCAATATCTACAAAATAAATTCCGATGGAAGAGAACATCCAGTAAAAGAACTGAACGATGCTGCTGACGAGGTTTGAACTGAGTATGCTGCTGTTTCTTGCCCTGAATAAAGCTTTTGAAAAGAATTCAACAAACAATACGATTAATGTTGACAAGATCGTTTCAACCAACAGCTTGATATATTTTACTGATTCGGTGAGGGTAGCCGGGAGTTGTCTTTCTATCCAATGCCAGATGGGGAACAGCATATCAACCACCAGCAAACCATACACAACAAAAACGAGGTTGATACCAACCAGGGTAGTGCCGATAAAACGGGCCGGGCGGTCGGCATAATAACCCCAAACTTTCCCGCTTTTGGTACCCTGCTTGCGGTTTAATTCAATGGATAGTTTATTGGCAGATATAAAAGC
>JBDSGK010000266.1:0-13003 GCA_039919015.1 Ferruginibacter sp. | reverse complement strand
CTAAACTTTATTATTTTTAACAAAATTAATGCTCATGAGCCATCTTAAAGAAAGATCGGAAAAAAACTGCCTTAACTGTAATGCGGAAGTACAGGGCAGGTTTTGCCAGGTTTGCGGACAGGAAAATGTTGAAACAAAAGAAACAGTCTGGCACCTCATTGCTCACTTTTTTCAGGATATCACCCATTTTGACGGCAAGTTTTTCAGTACGCTGAAATATTTAATGTTCCGACCTGGTTTTTTGTCATTGGAATATATGAATGGCCGCAGGGCCCGCTACGTTAACCCTATCCGGATGTACATTTTTACTTCAGCCTTTTTCTTTTTGATATTCTTTGCCCTGTTTAAGATGGATAAGCAGCGGATGATCAGCCAGGCCACGATCAATAAAAAAACATTGGCACAGATCGAAAAGATGGATTCACTGTCCTTTGATAAGTTTACCAAAGACCTTAATGAAGAAGACGATAAGGAAGCAAAACCCATGACCCGGGCCGAGTTTAGACAATATTATGACAGCATGTTTGACGGAAAGGTGATCAGGCTGACTGATCGGGATTATAAAACGAAAGCTCAATTTGATTCGGCCCTCAGATCGGGTAAGGCAAAACATAACTGGTTTGTAAAACTGCTCATTTATAAGAGTATTGAAATAAATGAAAAGTATAAAAATAATACAGGAGGGGTATTCAATGCTTTTATGAATATCATGTTACACAGCCTGCCTCAAATGTTCTTTATCTCATTGCCCATCTTTGCGCTTTGGCTCAAATTGCTTTACAGGCGACGAAAAGAATACTACTATGTGAATCATGGCATATTCAGTCTTCATTTTTATATTTTCATTTTTATGGCCATGCTGGTCATGTTTGGCCTGGGTGCATTAAATGAGCGATTGGACTGGGGCCTGATCACGATCGTACAAACGATCCTGGGTTTTGGCCTCTTATTTTACCTGTATAAAGCCATGCGTAAGTTTTACCGCCAGCGAAGGGCAAAGACGATCTTTAAATTCCTGATGCTTTGCTTCCTGCTTTTTATGACCATCACGCTTTTATTTTTGATCTTTATCTTTTATTCTCTTTTTAAATTATAAAAAATGACGTCTTTGGAAAATGGTAATGCCTTTAACAGGTTAGTAGAGATCATGGATGAGCTTCGTGAAAAATGCCCATGGGATAAAAAGCAAACCATACAAACGCTGCGCCAGTTAACGATCGAGGAAACCTATGAACTCGCGGATGCGATCACAGAAAACGACTGGGCAGGTATTAAGGAAGAGCTTGGTGATATCATGCTTCACCTTGTTTTTTATGCCAAAATTGGGGCCGAGCAAAAACAGTTTACCCTGGATCAGGTAATAAATGGCGTTTGCGAAAAATTAATAAGCAGGCACCCGCACATATATGCTTCGACAGGCTCAGGACTTATCCACGTTAATGATGAGCAAGATGTTAAAAAGAACTGGGAAAAGCTGAAGCTTAAGGAAGGTAAGACCTCTGTCTTAAGTGGTGTTCCCAAATCCCTTCCTTCGATGGTGAAAGCTATGCGGTTACAGGAGAAGGCCAAACAGGTAGGCTTTGAATGGGATACAAAAGAGCAGGTTTGGGAAAAAGTGGAAGAAGAGAAAAAAGAGCTGTTCGAAGCCATTGAATCGGGTGATACCAGTAAAATGGAGGATGAATTGGGCGATGTTTTTTTCTCTTTGGTAAACTTTGCAAGGTTTTTGCAGGTAGATGCTGAAAATGCGCTGGAACGGACCAATAAAAAATTCATCAGCAGGTTTACCCAAATGGAAGCTGAAGCTTTAAAAGACGGAAAATACCTGCATGACCTGAGTTTGGAAGAAATGGACAGTATCTGGAACAGGATCAAAAAGAAACCATCAATATAAAACCATCATTGCAAAACAGTTTTTCCTATAAGCATATTTTATTCAGGAACAGTTACCTGCTGATCATTGCAGCATGCCTGATCGCTTTTTCTTTTATAGTTGATAATTACTGGGCGGGTAATTCCTCTGTAGCTACGGTACGAAAAAATATTGAAGGCTATGTACATGAACAGGAAAAAGATTTCGAACAACTGTTGAAGGATACAGCACTGACCAGGAAAATAAATGACAATACTTTCGATGAGCAACTCCTGCAGCAATTAACAGAAAAACCCTATTTTATTTACAGGTATTTTGTAAATGATACAGGTATTCAGCAACTCATCTTCTGGAACACACAAACCGTTGTGCCCACCCAGGAAATACTTGCTTCGCGGGACAGTAGCGGTTTTATTAAACTGGATAACGGTTATTATGTATGGCATAAGAAGATCACTGCAAATAGCAATACAGTAGCACTGATACCGGTGAAATGGAATTATTTTGTAACCAACACCTACCTGGTAAATACTTTTACAGCCGGCAACGGAATAGAACGCCACTACAATATATCTGCCGAACGAACAAATGCTGTTGTAAGATCTGTAACCGGAAGCAGGTTGTTTTACCTGGCTGAAAAATCGGGCAATGTGGTTCCCCAAAATAATATGCTTGCTGTTTGGTTGAGGATCATAGCCGCGATCTTTGTTTTGATATTCATTCATTTACTGGCAACAAAAATTGCGGTAGAGCAAAGCTTTACAAGATCATTGCTCTTTTTGATACCTGCGATCCTTATACTGCGCCTACTAAGCTATTATTTTCCATGGCCATTAAATTTCAGGCAGTTTGAATTATTTGATCCGTCCATTTACGGGTCTAACTTTGTGTTCCGTTCGCTGGGTGACCTGCTTATAAATTCCGTGCTGTTTACCTGGATCGTATTATTCATCCATAACCAGTTGCACGAAAAGAAAATTATCCTGTCAAGTAGCAAGCTATGGTTCAAATGGGTGATCCTGCTTGGCTTTTGTATTATATTATTGGCGGCAACATTTATCTGTGGCCAGGTCATACGCAGTATGGTGGCCGATTCGCAGATATCATTTGATGTGATCAATTTCTTTACCCTGAATATTTACAGTGTCATAGGCTTTCTTGTTCTGTGCTGTATTGCCATCGCTTATTTTTTATTGAGCCAGATCCTGGTGTACATGATACAGCCACTGTTCCCTAAAAATTTTGTTGGGTTATACCTTGCAGTTGCTGTATGCGGGCTTGTTTATTTAACCTTTCAGCTCAGCATTGCAAATGCCGGTTTCGAATTATCCATCCTGGCATGGCTAATCATTTACCTGCTTTTATTGAACAGGGATAATCTTCCGGTTGCTGTACATAAGATAAGTTCAACCGGGTTCATCTTCTGGCTTTTCTTTTTTTCTCTCACCATTACCAGTGTTATCGTTTTAGAGAACAGTAAAAAAGAATTGCGTGACAGGGAACATTATGCCGAAACACTTTCAACCAAAGCCGATCCATCAAGCGAAACCCTGTTAAATACCTTGTTGACCGATTTCAGGAATGATTATTTAGCAGGTAATTTTTACCGCTTTCAAAACGACAGCAGTAACAAATTCTTTAAAGACAGCCTGGTAAACGGCAATTTTTCCGGCTATACCAATAAATATGAGACCAAGATCTTTACGTTTGATGCTAAAGAGGTACCCCTCTTTAACCAGGATGACGCAGGGTTCAATGAATTGAATACTGTTTTAAAAACGCAGGCCAAGCCCACCAATATTCCTGAACTTTTCTACTATGATGAATCATACGACCGGTTTAGTTATATAAGCCGAAAAACAGTTACCAATTTTGATGGCGATACCCTTGGGTATGTATTTGTACTGGCTAATCCAAAAAAATTCAAAACAGATGCATTGAACCTGGAGCTTTTTTCAAGGGGTAAGAATAACGCTATTGAAAGTTCGCCGGTATATGCATTTGCAGTGTATAACAACCTGCAATTGGTAAACAGTCATAATGATTACGCTTTTGCTACCCGGTTAACGCCCCAGCAAATTCCGAGAGATGAATTTGTGACCATTAAGAAAAAAGGGTACGATGAACTTTGGTATAAAGCAGGGCCCCAAAAAGTTGTGATCATCGCCAAGCAGAATAATTTTTTTATTGAAACGATCACCTTGTTCTCCTATTTATTCTGTGCCTTTTTATTGGTTGCGGGGATCTTTTGGTTGCTGACCATCATCATCCGGGCAAGATTCGACAGGGGAAAGATCAACTACTATTGGCAGCTAAGCATCCGCAACCAGATCCATGGCACGGTCATATTCATCAGCGTACTTTCTTTTTTGGTCATTGGTATTGCCACCATCCTTTTTTTTATAAACAGGTACGAGAACAGTAACCGCGAAAAACTCAGCCGCGTTATTCATGTCATGGAAAATGAAGTGCGGATATCTTTATCTGAGATGTCACTGGCAGAGCATGTTGTTAAAATAAATGATGATGCTTTTCGGGCCAACCTCGAAAAAGTAATAGATAAGATATCGGAGATACATGCTGTAGATGTGAACCTTTATGACCTGGATGGTAATTTACAGGTTTCATCACTGCCACTTCCTTATACCAAAGGTGTGATCAGTAAGAAGATGGATCCCGTTGCTTATTATCACTTAAACAAGCAAAAAGAAGTTCAGTTCTTTAAGGATGAAAAGATCGGCAAACTGAATTTTGTAAGTAATTATGTTCCGGTAATAGATGCCAATGGGCGGGAGTATGCCTATTTGAATATTCCTTATTTTACCAGTGAAAGTAAGTTGCAGGAAGAGATCGCCAATTTTTTGGTAACCATTATCAACCTGAATGCATTTATATTTTTAATTGCCGGCATTATAGCGCTGTTCATAACAAACCGCATTACCCGTTCATTTTCTTTTATCAGTGAAAAAATGAAAGCAGTAAACCTCGGCAAGCTTAATGAAGCCATTGACTGGAAAAGGAATGATGAAATTGGCGAACTGGTTAAAGAATATAATAAGATGGTAGGCAAGCTTGATGAAAGTGCCAGGGCCCTTGCTAAAAGTGAACGTGAGGGTGCATGGCGTGAAATGGCCAGGCAGGTAGCGCATGAAATAAAGAATCCGCTCACGCCTATGAAACTAAGCCTGCAGTACCTGCAAAAATCTATTGCAAATAAATCAGCTAATGTAGAAGAACTGACAGCCAATGTAGCAAGAACATTGGTTGAGCAGATCGATCACCTGAACCATATTGCCGGGGAATTTAGCCAGTTTGCCAATATAGGTAATCCAAAGAATGAAGTGGTTGACCTGAACAAAGTTATTAAACAGGTCATACAATTACATTCGATCGATGACAGGATACACATTAACCATAGCGGGGTTTTGAAACCTTTAATGGTTAATGCCGACCGTACGCACCTGAACCGGTTATTTACAAACCTTATTTTAAATGCCATGCAGGCCATACCCGCTGATAGAACTGTTCAAATAAATATTGATGAGGAAATAAAAGTTGATAAAGTTTTAATAAAAATAAAAGACAATGGCAGTGGTATTCCTGAAGAAATGCAGTCAAAGATATTTACACCAAATTTCACTACAAAAACTTCAGGTACCGGGCTTGGACTTGCCATGAGTAAAGGAATTGTGGAGCAGGCAAAAGGCAATATATGGTTCGAAACCGAAGCCGGTGTGGGTACAACATTTTTTGTGGAATTGCCTTTGTTTGATGTAAAATGATCTTATGATCTGGGGATCACAAAATAAAACCCGGTATTCAACCGGGTTTTATAAACTGAGTTTAATCAAGCCTGAACGAGATCTTGCATACACATCCGTAAGTGGTTACTTTACCGTCTTTCACATGAGCTTTGATGTCTTTTACATAAACTGAATCTATATTTCTGACAGTTTTTGATGCTTCAGCAACGGCTTGTTGAATGGCATCATCAATTCCTTTTTCAGATGTGGCAATGACTTCAATTATTTTTACAATTGGCATGTTGATCAATTTTATGATGATAAATGTAAATTACTGTAGAAAGTTATCGAAACTGGCGTTAAATTCAAAAACTATTCTTTTAGGCTAAAATTATTTAAGGATCTTTAAAAGTTCCTCATACGTGTATATATTTCCTCTTACAAAAAAGTCATAATTTTTATCCCAATCTGCGCCAGTTCCCCAACCGATCATGGAAGATATTATTTTTGTTTTTCCCGGTGCAAGAGGTATAAACTGAATGATCTCCTGGAGGTTTGTATCTTCTTCCTGTGTCTTTTTTGAAAAGTGGCCGTTTAGCTCCACTTTTAATATCAACAGTTCATTTTGTAAATAACTGGTCATTCCCAGTTTTATGGAACTGCTGTCCGAAAGCTTTTTGCTCTTGTCGTAATTGGTTAAAATGTACCCGCCATTCTTAAGCTCAATGTGGGCAACCGGGGCGATCCATTTAACCAATTTGGTATCCTGGGTAAAGTAGTCCCATGTTTGTTGTACATCTAATGGAACTGTAATAGAAAGCTGGAGCACTTTTTCGCCCGACTTGTTTATGTAAGAAGTGTTTTGAACCTGGGCCTGCGATAACAAACTGCCAACGGAAAAAAAGGATAATAAGAATAAATACTTTTTCATAATGTACAAATTATATACGGTGTGGTACTTATTAAAGGAACACAGTTCAATTTTGTTCCGTTGTGTTGAATTCTTTTTTCAGCACTTCTGCAACTTCATTCCTGAGCCTGTTTTGAGCAGCATTTGCTATCATAAAGGCAATAAGCCCTCCGAAAAGCGCCCTGGCAATTGTGGAAGGAATGGTCTTGATGAGCATGACCCTGTTCTTCTTGGGAAATGTCCTGATCCAAACTCCCACATAAGTAGATTTGGCTACCTGGATATATTCAAAGCCTGCGACAGGATTTTTCTTCAATATGATCTTATAGTTGGGAATTTTTTCCGATAACACTTTCATCATGTCGGGAAAGTTAATGGAGTCATTCAATTGCAGGTTCATGTGCGAAAGCTTTGGTGTTACCAAATGTAAATAGAAGCAAGGACTTCTGCAAAATTAATGCTACGATAAGGGAAGTCAAAAGATGGTGAATCCCAACGCTTCGCCTTCGTGTCCTTACGCCAGTATAGTGACAAACCAATTATCGTATGTTCGCTTTTTATACTCACGTTCTATTTTGTTTAATTAATATTCATTTGGCAATACAACGATCTTACAAATTTGCATCCCATTTTTGTCTGCATAATTTGCTTGAATTTCAATTTTATTTTCTCTGAAATACGATGCCTTTGTATTTTTTTTCAGTTGTTCCAACAAACTCTCTTTGGCAATTTTAACCAGTTCGGTAGTGTCAATCGCTGATTTTTCGACATTAATGGTATAGTTGTATTGTAAAATGTTTCCTTTCAGTGCATTTACATTTTCAAAAGTTGTTAAGCTGTCAATAACGATTGGGACATGTTTATTTATTTCGTTAGCCGTTTTTACCAACTCATCATTAATATTAAGGGTTGGTTCTTTCAGGAAAAATTTTAGTGTTTGAGTTATTGCGAATAAAATTATTATTCCAATTAAAATTCTCATCCCCAGGCTTTTCTTTTTTACCAGTTCGTACATTTTATTAAAATATTTATGGTGGTTTTAAATTTGTTAATTAAACAGGGTAGGCCATTCGCCTTCGGGGCCTCACGAAACAATTACAAGTTAAGCAAAATGATTCGTGGGGGCATGAACCAAGGCATAAGTTCTTGGGATATGAACCAAAGTGGAATGTTGCAAAATTATTTTATTACAAAAGTTTCCCAGCCATCATATGCGCCATTACATTTTTTGGCTTGCCTTCTTAGCTCTAAAGTGAGGCGTGATATTGCGGCTAAGTCAATTTTATCATTCCTGGATATTTGTAATTTATAAGAAAAATTACTACCGGTTACATTTTCTTTAGCTTCTATTTTAAAACTGTTTTTTGTAACATATTCAATGAAGCAGTTACGATCAGTTTCGGTGCCAAAATAGATCCAGTGATCTGTTTTCCTGGCTTTATCAAGTTTATCACCTGCTTTTTCAAGACCAAGAAGCACCTTTTGATTTTGCATAAATTCAAAAGTCTCTTCATTGGGATATAAAAAAGATAAATAGGCATCCCAATTTTTATCTTCTTTTATATTAACGTAAGGTTGATACTGACTAAACCTTGCAGCATATAATTTCAGTAGGGCCTGTCTTAACCCGTTAGTATCTTTTACATAATAGTAGTCGAGGCGTTCGCACTGATAGGTAAATGTTCCAACAAGCATATTCTCAACCGATCTATTGATCTTTGCCTGGATAGAATCGAAGATCAAGTATAAGTTGGCAAATTCACTGTTAGAGGGCATTCCATCTGTGGGGCAATCGGAAAACTTTACCCCGGTAATAAGAACAAAAGGCATTTTTTTAACCGGAGCTATAGTTTTAACAGACATATTTAAAAGTGTTGAACCTACTCCTTTCTCATATTCAGCCAGGTAGGTATCCCACTCTTCCTTTTGGGCTACTGCAAATAAAGGAAGCAGGACAATCAAGATAAATAAGGCATGTCTGAATCTAGTCATAAAATATACGCAGGATTATAATGTCTAAAGTAAACCTTTTAACCTTGACCTCATGCCACCGTGCTACTGACAAATAATAGATGCGTGTCTTGCTATCTGTTGCCACTTGCCTTTTTTCTTCATCCAGATATTTGTAAATCGCCTTTTATAAGTTTGCCCTGCCTTAGCTCCAGGAATGTCATTTCTGGAAACAAATGTTTCATATCCCATTGTGATCACAATTTGTTTCTGGAACTGCATTTGTTCAATTACTCTTTCAAAACTGCTGTAGTTAATCATGCCAGATTTCTGGGTACTTAAAACAGCGTCCCGGTTAGTTGAAATATCGTTCCTGGGATTGTTAACCAAAAATTCCGTTGCCCATACTTGTTTGAGCGTATTTGTGTCCGCATTTAAAATTGCCATCACAACAGTTTGTTCCAATTTTCTTATTTCAGCTTCTGTCTTTACAACGGATTGACCATTAGTTAAAAAGGTTGATAGGAGAAAAATGATTAAAAAAAAAGATTTTATCATATTAATACAGTTTTGCGGTTATCTATGTTTTGATGTCCTGCATGTGATAAAGCCTCTACAACAAATTAGCCAGGTTTATCATGTCTACAGTAAATCTTTTAACCCTTCCTGGTTTGTACAAATCTTTCAAAATCGCCTAACCCTATACCACTTACATTCTGTCTTTGCTAACCAGGGTATAGATTTATCATATTCCTTGCACACGCTAAAGGTATATAAGCCCTATGTGCGCAATGCAATATTAGCGGATGTTTTTTTTCTTTTTCAGGTCCCTTTTGATCCTGGTTATTTGGCGATAAGTTATTAACTGACCATTTTGTATCACAGCATATATTGATTCTGTAGCAGCAATGTCTAGTAAGGGATTTTGATTAAGAATGACCAGGTCAGCATTTTTACCTTCCTTAATGATACCTAAAGAGTCTGTTGCTTTTAAATACATTGCAGGATTAATGGTTGCAGTTTGCAATGCTTCAAGTGGACTGAATCCTGCCTCAACGAATAATCGAAGTTCGTTGTGCAGGCTATTTCCAGGTAAGCCACCTTCACATGCACAATCCGTACCAGCCATAAATCCAATCCCTTCGGTATGCATTCTGGTTACAAGTAGTTTTTGTCTAAGCCACCATGAGCTATCACTTTTTTTATCAACCGTAGAGAGCGAAAGTTTCTTAGCTACATAATCCTCAAACCCTTGTTGAACTGATTTTGGAAGTATTCTCCTTCTTTCATCATTTACAAATTTTGGGTCACTGATAGCGACTTTAGCCTTTTCCACGGTAAGAGTAGGTACAAGCCAGGTTTTATATTTTTTTAATGCTTCTATTGTACCCGGACATTTGTCATATTGCAACAGTCCCCATTCAATATCACTTTTTGACCAGTTGTCTTCATAAAAAAAATGTAATAGCTCTTCCCGGTTGCTGGTGAAGCACATAAGTAGTGGGTCACGAATGTGTTCAATACTCCGCTGCCCGGCTTCAGCGGCTTCTATCAAAGAGACTGTTTCTATAGGTACATGCCCGGCAATAGACAACCCTGCCACTTTTGCTTCTTTAGCAAGAGCCTTATAAGCATCCAGGGGTATTTTTTCATACACTTTAATGAAGTCTACGCCCAGACTTTTTAACTTTTTTACAGCATTTCTTGCATCTTCCGGTGTTTGAATATTTATGCTTGTGGCCCATCCTGTATTACTAACAGGTGGTCCACTAATCAAAATACGTGGCCCGGTTAATAAACCTGAATTAATGAGTTTTCGCCAATTCATTAACTTTTCATATCCAATTGATTCGCAACCATTATTACTATTGACTGCTGCTCCGCCCATATCCCTTATGCCGGTAACACCGTTTATGATAAATAATTCCAGGTATGATGAATCTACCGTGTGTACATGCATATCCCAAAGCCCTGGAATCAGAAACTTTCCTTTCCCATTCACCGTTCGGGTATTTTTTATTTGGATGGGCCCGCTTGAAATTTGTTTTATTTTTTTATCTGAAACAAGAATTGTTTTATCGTACTCAATTTGCCCCGTCATTACATTAATGACATTAATATTCCTGATCAAGACATCTTGAGAATATCCATTGCCAGCCAGGATTGAAAATATCAGAAATGTAATTACTTTCATCATTCTTGTTTATAAATATCTGCTAACTCATAAATATCCTTCGCCTTGGTTCGTTTCCTTATGAAACAATTACTTTTTAAGCAAAACGGTTAGTGGGGGACTCGAATGAAGGCATAAAAAAACGAGGTTTATAAAGCCTAAAGTAAACCTTTTAACCCTTTCCTCGCCTGTACAAATCTTTCAAAATCTGATAATCCCATACTACTTAAATTCTGTTCTTTGGTAACTATGGCTTTTTGGGCAGACAGTACGCCATACCTCGTATCTTTAAATCCTTCTATGCTGTGTGCATCGGGGTCAATGGAGATCATCACATTTTTTTCCAGCGCATAATCAATATGCCGCCAGTCAATATCCAGCCGGCTAGGGTGGGCATTCAACTCAATAACAACCTGGTTGGCAGCGCAGGCATCTATAATTTTTTTATGATCAACGGGGTAGCCCTTGCGGCTTAATAACAACCTGCCGGTCATATGGCCCAGTATGGTTGTGTATGGATTTTCAATGGCTGTGATCAACCGCTGCATCGATTTTTCTTCAGTCATTTTTAAAATGCTGTGAACTGATGCAATCACCAGGTCGAAGCTGCCAAGTACGGCATTTGAATAATCCAGGCTGCCATCGTATAAAATATCACTCTCAATACTTTTAAAGATCTTAAAGCCGGATAGCTTATTGTTCAGCGCTTCGATCAGCTCATGTTGTGCAGCTATTTTTTCTTCATGTAAACCCTGGGCATAAAAAGCACTTTTACTGTGATCGCTAATTACCAGGTATTCAAAACCCTGTTCTTTGGCAGCATTTGCCATTTCTTCTAAAGTATTACTACCATCGCTCCAGTTGCTATGGCTGTGAATGATACCCTTTATATCTCCCGGCTGTATCAACTGCGGCAGGGGCGATGCTTTTGCCCGATCAATAATTGCTGCTGTTTCCCTTAAACTGGCGGGTATATAATTAATATTGGCCTGTTTAAAAATGGGTGAATCATCGGCCTGGGTAGTGGCACCAAAATCAATATTGGGATATTGCGCTATAAATGCTTCCGTAAACTCAGCACTTCCGCTGGTACTGAATAACTGTTTTTCAACTGCTTTGCCACCGGTATATAGTCTTAGTTTAAGCCCGTTCAACAGTTTGTAAACCAAATTATCTTCATTCTCTTGCAGCAGCTCAGGCGGGTTAGCCGATTGAAATTTTGGCTTGATGAGGTCATTGGTACTGTTAACTACATATTCCAGTTCATCAATGATTTCGAGCTGGCGTTTAAAACTGCCGGTTAAAAAGACATTCCCGGGAGAAAAAAGCTTTTCGAGGTAGGCTGTTATTTGCGGTTCAACGGCTTCAACCTGGGGGTATAAATAACTGCCCTGGTTACCTAAATAAAACTCGATGGTATCAATTACACTTTGTTGTGTTTTTTCACCAAAACCTTTATATAGTTTTAACCGGTTTTCTTTACAGGCATACAAAAGTTCGCCAATACTTTCTATCTCCATTTCTTTCCAGATGGTTGATATTTTTTTTGGCCCGATGCCTTTTATGTTCAGCATTTCTATAACTCCTGTTGGCGTTTTTTCAACGATCTCCTGTAAAATTTTTAATGAACCTGTTTCTAATATTTCAATTATTTTTTTTGCAGATGACTCACCGATACCTTTTATCAATGCAATTTTTTCTTTGGGCGTTTCACTTAATTGTTCAGGTATTTTTTCAATGTAAAAAGCGGCAATTGCATACGATTTTGCCTTAAAATTATTTTCTCCGTGGATGTCCGTTAATTTGCTCAAAAGGCTGAAAATGTCCGCAATTTGGTAATTATCCATTTTTTTCAATTGTTCGGGTAAAAGTAAAAAGTATAAAAAACAGGCTAATTTAAAAATGATTTTGATGGTTCAATACAGTAAAACTATTCAATATAATTTATAACAGCAACGTAATAATTGGTACATCAAATTTTTATATCATGGAGGCAGAAGTATGAAAATTCAGCATTCAGTAATAACAGCAGGATATTTTCTATTTGAATAAAACAGTAGCGGATTGTGTAGCGGAATAAAAATAAATATTCTACAAAAGTCTTACTGGTAAAGGGGTATAAAGAAAAAGTCCCGGTTAAAAACCAGGACTTTAATAATATTTTGCTTTTTAAAAAGCGAAGAATTACTTCTTCTTTGCAGCTTTCTTCTTAGGAGCAGCTTTTTTTGCAGCTTTTTTAGGAGCAGCTTTTTTTGCAGCTTTCTTAGGAGCAGCTTTCTTAGCAGCGGCTTTTTTTGGAGCAGCTTTTTTTGCAGCTTTTTTCTTTGTTGCCATTTTTTTAAAATTTAATTGGT
>JBDSGK010000265.1:0-5527 GCA_039919015.1 Ferruginibacter sp. | reverse complement strand
AAGAAGCCGGTAACATTAGCACAGTTAAAACCTGATAAACGCCTGGCCAATATGGACCTTATCCGCCTGGGAAGGCTGAGTGTACAAACTGTAAAACCCGAAGAGTGGCAAATCATTATGGAGATGGCAGGAATGGAAAGTTAATGATCAGTTATATGGCTTGGTATAACACAGTTCACCATCCAGCATAATCTTTTAAAGAAATATGGTATTTATGTAAGTTATTAGCCGAAATATGTAATGTTTGCGGTATTCTTATACTCATCTTTGCACCAAGTAAAAAACTTCTCTCTTGGTTGCAATTATACAAAACAGCATTTCAGACGAACAAATCATCGCACTGCTTAAAGAAAATAATGATTCTGCATGGGAATCTTTGTATGATAAGTACGCCCCGGTTATGTACGGTTTAATTTACAACCTCACTGATGATAAAGTATTAGCCGAAAGAATTTTAATACATGCCTTTATTCAATTAAAAGAAAAACAAACCCTTTCCAGGATAAATTCAGGGCTTTGTTATACACTGCTCAGATACATATACACATTTGCAACAAACCATTTCAAGGAATACGGGATAATACCTAAAACGCTTAATCCATCAGAAGAAGTGAAACTCATACATCTCTTTTGTATTCAATGCAATTCGCTAAAAGAAATAGCATCCATCCTTAACTTAACAGAAGAAAGAACAATTAAAAAAGTACGCTCACAACTCTTAAAATTCCGTAATCAAAACAAATTTGTTGCATAATGGCAGGTGCATCATAATTGCTTTTGTTTTCATTTAACATTTCAACACGGTTACTAATTTTATGCAATTTGTATCAATGAGTATCTAATAACACTAAAACTCATTGTTATGAAAACAAAATTCTTTCCTTCCCTCAGGGCGCTGTGCGTTGCGCTTTTATTTTTTTTATTTTTTATTTCCTGCAACCGGAATGCTGAAAAATCAGAATTAAAAACCCTCCATGCATTAGCAGAACCTGATCACCAGAAAAACAAGCCTGATAAAGATCAACAGATCCCCGTTGGATCCCTTTCTCAACTTACCACAGATTCAACAGGTGCCCCCACACAAACTGTTGTTAGGGTTAATCCCGACTGGGACAGTAAGATCATAAAAACAGCCACATTAAGACTCGAGATCAAAGATTTTAAAAAGTATAATGATTATGTACACAATGCTGTAAAGCAATATGGGGCTTATGTTGCACAGGAAGACCAAAATCTCAGCGATGAGAAATCGGAGACCACAATTACGATCAAAGTGCCCGTAGCACAGTTTGAACCTATGATGAACAAGCTGCCTGCTGATGACAGTAAAGTGATGGAGAAAAAAATAAGTACCGAAGATGTTACCGGTGAAGTGGTTGATACAAAGTCGAGGCTGGAAGCAAAGAAACAAATGCGCTTAAAATACCTGGAGTTTTTAAAGCAATCAAAGAATATGGAAGAAGTGCTACAGGTCCAGCATGAGATCAATGCCATACAGGAACAAATAGAATCTGCCGCAGGGCGTGTTGCATTCCTTTCAAACCAATCAGCTATGAGCACCATTAACCTTAGCTTTTACCAACCAATGGAAGGGTATAAGCCAACAACTGATGAGCCATCTTTTTTAACCCGGATAAGTGCCGCTTTTAAAACAGGTGCGTCATGGATCGCTGACTTATTTGTGGGTTTAATGTCTATCTGGCCTTTGCTTTTGGTAGTACTGCTGATATTTTTTGGCTGGAAGAGATTCAGGGCATTGAAACAGCCCGTGAGTAAGGCATGAATATCGAACAAGGAACATTGAATGATGATCGGGAAGCGACTTCAAAATTCGGCATTCCTTGTTCATTATTCATTTATCGGAAAATAACCGTCCCCATTTGCCTGGTCAGTTCAATTTCCATTTGTTTCAGGTGCTGGTGTGTTTGAACGAGGATCATCTGGTCTTCTGCAATCGTGGCTTTTTCAAGATCCCGCTGGTTCTCATCCATCAGCCTTTTTATTTTGCGCAGCTTTAAATAATTGAGTGTTGAAAAAACTTCTTCAGCAAACAGTTCTTCACGGGTAGCTATGTGGCCCTCAAAATATTCTTTCCAGTTGGGGCTTATCTCGTAATTAAAATCCATGATGCTGACCACCAGGGTACTCATCTGCAGGTCTTCGTGGTACAGGAAATTCTTGGCACCAGGTTCGATCCCTGCTTCATACCAGGTTTTGTAGGTTTTATATATCCTTACCAGTTCTTTATTGTCGATCAGTTCTTCCAGCTGGTTGTCTTCGATCTCTTTAAAGATATATTCAGCAACTTTCAGTTCTTCGTTCCAGTTCTTTAACCCAAATTCAAGCAGGCTCCTGATCATGGCCTGTTCGTGTATCTCATCTTTATTAAAAAGTGCAGTTACATCATTTTCTATATCGCCACTGTGTTCCGTATGTATCACTTCATCCGCAAACCGCTGGTCTCTTGCCACCCTGGTCTCTTCCTTATTTACCTTTTCCCTGATGAACTTATTCACCAATGCATGTAACCCAACCTCTTCGATCTTTAATATTTCGGAGCATTGTTTTATATAATCCTGTTGTTTGGTAAAATCTTCGGTCTTGTTGATCTTTGAAATGGTCTCTGCGATCTGGTTTACAACGATCGATTTTTTTGTACTGTCGTTCCCTGCATCTTTTAGTGCAATGTTCAGCTGAAATAAAATGAAATCCTTTTTATTGGCATTTACAAAATTGATAAATTCGGCCGTACCTAGTTTGTTCACATAACTATCCGGGTCTTCTCCATCTGGTATCAATACCAGTTTTACATTCAGGCTTTCTTCAAGTGCCAGGTCAAGTCCACGCAGGGCTGCTTTTATACCGGCACTGTCGCCATCATAAATAATGGTGAGGTTGTTGGTGTATTTTTTTATCAGCCTTAACTGGTCGGGAGTTAAGGAGGTACCGCCACTGGCCACCACATTTTCAATACCTGCCTGGTGTAAACTCACCACATCGGTATAACCTTCTACCAATAAACATTCATCCGCTTTGTCAATGGCCTGCCGTGCAAAATAAGAACCATACAGGAGTTTACTCTTTACATAGATCTCATTTTCTGGGCTATTGATGTACTTGGGGGCCTTATCATTCTTTTTAATGATCCTGGCACCAAAGCCCAATACCTTTCCGCTTTGATTGTGAATGGGAAATATGATCCTGCCACGGTAGTTATCATAGGCATTTCCATCTCGCTCATTCACCAGCCCTGTTTTTATTAAATATTCCAGGTTGTATTGTGCCGCCAATGCAGCTTTTGTAAAACCATCCCTGGCTTCGGGGTTATAGCCCAGCTGGAATTTATTGATGATCTCTTTCCTGAACCCCCTTTCCTTTAAATAGCTCAATGCAATATCCTGTCCTTCTTCCGTATTCAATAAGGCATCTGTGAAATATTTTTGTGCAAAATTATTGATGATGTATAAACTGTCGGCTACCTGTTGCTGCTGTTTGTATTCTGGGCTGGTCTCCGTTTCTTCGATCTCTACATTATACTTGGCAGCAAGCCAGCGCAGGGCTTCCACATAACTGTATTTCTCAGCTTCCATTAAAAAACTGATACTGTTGCCGCTTCGTCCGCAGCCAAAACATTTATAAATTTCTTTGGCAGGGGAGACGGTAAAGGAAGGCGTTTTTTCGTTGTGAAAAGGGCATAATCCTAAATAATTGGCTCCTCTTTTCTTTAGCTTGATAAAAGAGCCAACGATCTCCACAATATCAATGCGGCTGAGAATCTGCTGAATGCTGTCCTGGGATATCAATATTTAATAATGAGCCTGTAATTTACGCATGTTTCAGATATAATAGCCTTGTTAAACTCCTGTAAAATAAACCATATATAAAATATTGGGCATGGTTTATGAAAAATTACCGGGAAAAGAATCTGTATAATTAATATCTTTAACCCCTAAAAAAAAATCAAGCATGAAGAAGTATTTATTACTCATCACTTTCTTATTGGGCGGGCTTTATGTTAGCAGCCAGGACCTCGACAATATTAAAAAACTCATCTTATTACAACAATATGAGAAAGCTAAACCGGAGATCGACACGTATTTAGCTGATGCAAAAAATACCGGCAAAGCTGAGGCCTGGTATTATAAAGCTTATGTTTATTATTCCCTGGGCAGGGTAGAAACAAAGCCCCTGGCTGAAAGTCAAACACTACTGCAGGGCGCATTTGATGCCATAAAAAAGTACACAGAGCTGGATACAAAACTGGCTTTGACGACCGAAGAAAAAAATGGAACGGTATATAATATCTATTATAGTTATTACGACCTGGGCGTTAAAGCCTACAATGCTAAAAGCTTTCCGGAATCATACGAGTTATTTAAAAGATCGCTTGAAGTACATGATTATATCTATGGCAAAAACCTGCTGGCGGCAAACAATTTAAAATTTTCGTTACATGATACAGACGTAGTATGGAACCTGGCCGTACTTGCGAATGAATTAAAGAAAAAAGATGATGCATTGGTTTATTATACAAAAATCGCTGACGCTAACCTCGGTGATGAAAAATATGCAGTAGCGTATGATGAATTGATCCTGAAATATAAAAAGGAAAAGAACGCAGCGCTATTTACAAAATACCTGGCTGCTGCAAGAAAGCATTACCCGGTTGATAAACCATATTGGGACGGACAGGAAATTGATTTTTCTGTAAATGGCCTGGAGAACGAGGCTTTATTGACAAAATATGAAGAATTGACCCAAAAGCTTCCCGATAACTACATCGTATTTTATAATTATGCTATAGAAATTGATAAATTTCTCGGCAGCGACGCTTCAAAAGGGAAGGATATAGCAGCTTACCGGAAAAAAACGGAAGACCTCTTTAAAAAAGCAATTACTATAAAATCAACCGTTGAAGCCAATTTGCAACTGGCCAATATGAACTATGATAAATCTTTCGACTTGCAGGAGCAGATCGCTAAGATAAAAGGCAGCAACGCGTCAGAAGTAAAGCTCAGAAATGAACTGATAGCGCAACGAAAATTAACTATGGCTGAAACAATTCCTTATGCGGAGGCTGCTATAAAACAGTTAGCCGCATTAACGGAGTATAAGTTCGCCGACAAAGCCAACTACAAACTGGCCATTGAGATACTGATCAATGCTTATAAGCTGGGAGGCAATACTGCTAAAGTAGCTGAATTGGAAAAACAAAAACTCCTGGTTGATAAATTATAAAAAAAAGTCCTTTACTAAAAAAACCTCCCGGGAAAAGGAGGTTTTTTTAGTAAAGGACTGAACGCTTAAAGCGGCCTTAACCTTATTGCAATCGATAACTTTAATGTCCAACCCTGATCTGAAAACCAGGGCCACCGCCATTCTGCATATCCTTCATGGGTTTTATTTCAATGTCTTTGGGTATCTCAAATTCTTTATCAGCAATATCTTTATCAATAACCAGTTTGGTAACCTGAACGGTCATCTTTCTGCCACCTCGCATATTCCGTTGATATTCCATGGGAAAACC
>JBDSGK010000264.1:0-14081 GCA_039919015.1 Ferruginibacter sp. | reverse complement strand
ATATTAAAACCGGTGATACACTTTGTAACGAAGACAACCCGATCGTACTGGAAGCAATGACTTTCCCTGAACCGGTTATATCTGTTGCGGTTGAACCAAAAACACAGGCCGACGTTGATAAGATGGGTATGGCGATTGCGAAACTGGTTGAGGAAGATCCTACATTACGTGTTAAGACCGACGAAGAGACCGGCCAGACCATTTTAAGTGGTATGGGCGAGTTGCATTTGGAGATCATTGTTGACCGTATGCGTCGTGAGTTTAAGGTTGAAATTAACCAGGGTGCTCCACAGGTTGCTTATAAAGAAGCTTTCCATAATTCAATCGAGCATCGTGAAACCTTGAAGAAACAAACCGGTGGTCGTGGTAAATTTGCCGATATCATTTTTGAGATCGGGCCCGCTGACGAAGAGTTTTTGAAAGATAAAGAGATCAACAAAGGAAGTAATTTCCAGTTTGTAAACGGTTTGTTTGGTGGTAGTATTCCAAAAGAATTTGTACCGGCCATTCAAAAAGGTTTTGAAACAGCGATGACAACCGGGGTACTTGCCGGTTATCCAATGGAGAGCATGAAAGTGCGTGTGTTTGATGGTTCGTTTCACCAGGTGGATAGTGATGCAATGAGTTTTGAACTTTGTGCAAAGCAAGGATACCGTGAGGCCGGCCGTAAAGCAAAACCTGTTTTACTTGAGCCGATCATGAAAGTAGAAGTGTTAACACCCGACCAATACATGGGTGATGTTACGGGTGACTTGAACCGCCGCCGTGGTATGCTGGAAGGTATGGATAGCAAACATGGCGTACAGGTTATTAAAGCCAAAGTGCCATTGAGCGAAATGTTTGGTTATGTTACGCAGCTGCGTTCATTATCGAGCGGACGTGCAACTTCTACCATGGAGTTCAGCCATTACTCTCCTGCACCAAATAATATTGCAGAAGAAGTGATAGCCAAGCAAAAAGGTAAAGTGAAGATAGGAGAAGAGTAATAAGAGACCGACAGCCCCTCCTATCCTCCCCAAAGGGGAGGGAAATGTAGGAGATAAGAGCGAAGTTATAATACAGCCCCATTCTGAAAAGGATGGGGTTTTTTGCATTAATTTTATCACCGTATAGATGCCGATATTTTTTGTTTGGCATAATCTTGGCTGCTGAACGGTATCCTCTCTAAAAATAAATTTATGCAAAAATTAATCCTGGTAATGCTTCTGCTTGTTTCAACATCTTCTTATGCACAACGCAATAAAGTTGATGGGGAACATGAGAATTTCTTTCGCTTTGGTGTTAAGGGCGGTGCCAACATCAACAAAATAACAGGCAAGTCTTATAAAGAGGGTTTTAATTTTAATTTCCAGGCAGGGGCTTTTTTACAATTTAATTTCACCAGCAGGTTTGGTATTCAGCCCGAAGTTAATTTTGTGCAAACTTCGTCTCAATTCAGCGATGATCCTACAGATGTTTATGATGATCTTTTCAGGGATGGTAGTCAGAAGAAAGCCAAACTGAATTACCTGGAAGTTCCTTTATTATTAAATATAAACCTGGGAAGCAGTAAGCGGGTAAAGTTGCAGGTAGGTCCGGCTTATGGCGGCCTGGTAAAACAAACTGTTGATAGTTTGAAGAACAACGGCAATCTTTACAAGAATGGAGAGTGGGCTGCTATTGGCGGGTTATGGATCCAGATCCCCTTCGTAAACTTTGGCGCAAGGTATAAACTTGGCCTAACCGATCTTAATGCTATTGATGACAAACAATCCTGGAAAAGCCAATCTATACAAATTTTTGTAGGAGTGACTTTTTAAAGAACGATACTGGATGCTGGAAAAAACTATTATATTCCAGCATCCAGTATCCGGTATACACCACCCATTCCCAGTGTTTTTCTCCCTTGCATTTATAAAAACGGATTTGTATTTTGGTTTTCTTAATCACCCGCTATGCAAAACATACGATTAGAGAACATGTTATTAATTGATATTGAAACGGTTTCCGAATATGCAACTTTCAATGAACTACATGAAGACTGGCAATTACTTTGGAAAGAAAAAGTTCAACGCACTTTACCTGAAGATGTAACTGCCGAAGAATTTTATTCCCAGCGTGCCGGCGTAATGGCCGAATTCTCAAAAGTGATATGCATCAGTGTAGGTTATTTTAAAAAAGAAGGCAAGCACATTCAGCTCAGGTTAAAATCTTTTTATGGCGATGATGAAAAGATTTTGTTGCAGGATTTTATAGCGGCCCTGCACAAGATGGAGGCCAATAATAACAAATGGAGTTTTACGGGGCATAACATCAAAGAGTTTGACATCCCCTTTATTTGCCGGCGTTTATTGATCAACAACCAGGACATCCCTCCCTTTCTTGATTTTCAGAATATGAAACCCTGGGAAACCAATATGGTCGATACCTTCCAGTACTGGCGCTTTGGCGATTACAAACATTATACATCCTTAAAACTTTTGGCAGCCGCATTGAAAGTGCCATCGCCCAAAGATGACATAGACGGCAGTATGGTGGGTGATGTTTATTGGAAAGAAAAAAACCTGCAACGTATTGTAACCTATTGCCAAAAAGATGTGGTAACAACAGGCAATATTGTTTTAAGGTTTAAAAATCTGCCATTGCTTACAAACGATCAGATCGAGATCGTAACGTAGGGTGAGTCACCCCAAAAGGGTGGCTTACCCAGTTGAATATTTATCCTTTTAATAAAGCAGTGAGCCACACTTTTGGGGTAACCCACTGTTAATTTACTTTTTTAAGCATGGTAACATAAACCGGGAAGTGATCGCTGTAACCATAATTATAGGTGGTGCCATCCCAGGTTCTTTTTGGATATCCCTTGTATTTACCTGTTTGCTGCACTAAAAATTCCCGGTTGAAAATATTGGCCCTGAAAAAATGATAACCAGGCTGGTCTTTATCCATCCATGCGTTTGATATAACTACCTGGTCAAATAATCCCCATGCATCCTGGTATGCCAATGTACCAATACCTCTTTTGTAAAAATCGAACCATGGATTGTACAGGTCACCATCTTTTAAACCTGCAGTTGATCCTTTTGCTTTGAGTACTTTAGTAAGGCTTGGGCTGACAGGATCATCATTAAGATCACCCATGATCACGATCTTCGACCTGTTGTTTACTGCCATTAATGAATCAACTACTCCTCTAACAACACCTGCCGCTGCGGCCCTGGCAGGAATAGAACGCTCCTCACCACCCGAACGTGAAGGCCAGTGCCCAACCATTACATGAATGGTATCGCCATCCATTATTCCTTTTACGTATAAAATATCACGGGTATAAAATGCATCTTTTGATCCGCCGGGAAGTTTAACAAACAAGGGTTCGCTGTATAATGGCGTAAAATATTTTGGATTATAAAGCAGTCCTACATCAATACCTCTCCTGTCTGGAGAATCGTAATGAATGATCTTTAATTTCCTGCTTTTTAAACCCTTGTGATTGACAAGGATATTCAATACGGTATCGTTCTCAATTTCTGCAACACCTAATAATGCCAGGCCATCAGGATTTATATCAACACCCATTTGTGAAATGACCGAGGAAAGCCGCTCAACCTTATCCAAAAAGATGCGGGAATTGTAATGACGCTCGCTATTTGGTAAAAATTCTTCATCATCCACAATTGGATTATTTACCGTGTCGTAAAAATTCTCCAGGTTGTAGAAACCGATCAATGACGGTTTAAAATTTCCCTTTTGTGTGTATCCTGTTGATATAGACACAATTATAATAGCAATCGAAAAAAATATTTTTCTCATATAATTTAATAATAGTTGGCAAAGTTATTCTTCTGTTTCAGATAATAGGTATTTTAATATCATTAATATGTTAACGCTGAAAATTTATATCCAAAACTCCATTAAAAGCCTACATTTGCTCACTTTTTTAACTAACATTTGTATGATGATCAAAATTAAACATTGCCTGCTTGTGGCCTTGCTTTCGGGGCTTTTCTTTCCGTCAGCTTTTTCGCAGGTAGTACCAAAAACAACTCCTGTAATTCCGGACACGACAATCATTGAATCACTCAAAGAAAACGTGGTGGATAATATCCCAACCATCTCTTTGGATGAAAGTGAAGAGTCGGACGGAACTTCACAAAATATTTCTTCGCAGCTGAATGCTGGAAGAGATCCATTCTTAAATGCGGCTACTTTTAAATTTGGTGCAGTTCGTTTCAGGATAAGAGGATATGATGCCGACCAGTTCAATACGTATATCAATGGTGCACCCATGGAAAACCTGGATAACGGTTTTACACCTTATGGCCAATGGGGCGGGTTGAATGATGTATTGCGTAACCGTGAATCAACATCCGGTTTAAGATCAACAACTTTTGGTTATGGCGACCTGGGCGGGTTAACAAATTTTGATACACGTGCTTCTCACCAGCGTAAACAAACAAGCTTTAACTATGCCATATCCAACCGTAATTATAATAACCGTATCATGCTTACGCATTCAACCGGGTTGAACAGCAAGGGCTGGGCATTTTCTTTTTCGGGTTCACGCCGTTGGGCAGATGAAGGATTTACTGACGGAACTTTTTATAATGGATGGTCTTTTTTTGCCGGCGTTGACAAACGTGTTAGCGACAGGCACCTGTTATCATTTGTAGCTTTTGGCACACCCACTGAAAGTGGCCGCCAGGGTGCATCTGTTACAGAAATGATCAAACTTGCCGATGATAATTATTATAACCCTTACTGGGGATACCAGAATGGCAAGAAAAGAAATTCAAGTGTTGCCAAATCTTTTCAACCTATTTGTATCTTAACCCACGATTGGAAAGTGTCTGACAAAACCACCCTTTTAACTGCTGCAGCCATTACGGTTGGTAACAGGAGTACTACAGGACTTGACTGGTACAATGCGGCTGATCCAAGGCCGGATTACTACAGGTACTTACCAAGCTACCAACTTGATCCATTATTTGCAGAACAGGTAAGACAGGAATTAATGAATGATGTGAACAAGCGCCAGATCAACTGGGATGCTTTATATCAAACCAATTATGGCACTTATGATGTAGTGCATAATGCTAACGGTATCCAGGGTAATGATGTAGCCGGCCGCAGGTCACGCTATATTGTTGAGGAAAGAGTGATCAATACAACCAAGTATAATTTCAATTCTACTTTAAATACTTCAGTTTCAGAAAATATTAATTTTACTGCAGGTGTTACTTATCAATCTCAAAAAAATCATTATTATAAAAAAGTTGATGATCTTTTGGGTGGTGAATTTTATGTAGACGTGAACCAGTTTGGCGAAAGGGATTTTCCTACTAACCCGGGAGCCGGGCAAAATGACCTGAACCATCCAAACCGGATAGTGGGTGAGGGTGACAAGTTTGGCTACAATTATGACCTCAATATTAAAAAGGGTTCTGTATGGTTACAGGGCGTATTTAAATTCCGCAAGATCGACATCTTTGTTGCTTCTGAACATTCATATACCAGCTTCTTCCGTAACGGAAATGTAAAAAGCGGTTTGTTTGCTGATAATTCTTACGGAAAATCTGAAACACAGAATTTTTATAATTCAGGAATTAAAGGAGGGGTTACGTACAAGATCGACGGACGTAATTACATTTTTGCCAATGGTTCTTATTCATCAAGGGCGCCGTTTTTTGAAAATGCTTTCATTGCTCCAAGAACCCGGGATTTTGTACAGGATAACCTGAAATCTGAAGAGATCCTTTCAACTGAACTTGGCTATGTGTTGAATGCACCTAAATTAAAAATAAGGGCCACCGGTTATTACAGCCAGTTCAAGAATGGCCTGGATGTGCTTACATTTTATAGCGATGAGTACCAGAATTTTGTGAACTATGCCATCAGTAATATCGGCAAGATCCATATGGGTGTGGAATTTGGCCTGGAAGCAAAAGTATATAAAGGTTTAAGTTTAACAGCTGCAGCAGCAGTTGGTCAATACACGTATAATACACGCCAGAATGCTACGATTACCGTAGATAACAGCGCTACAGTTTTGGCAAAAAATGATGTGGTATATTCAAAAGATTTTTTTGTACCTACTGCCCAGCAGGCTTATACCATTGGATTAGATTATCGTTCACCTAAGTTCTGGTTTGTGAATGTGAATTTCAACTACTTTGATAAAATGTACCTGAATTATAACCCGGTTCGCAGAACAGCATCGGCGGTTAGCGGTGTTCCTGAAGGATCTGATCAATGGCACCAGATCCTGGACCAGACCCAACTGGAAGATCAATATACCCTGGATGCATTTGCCGGCTACTCCTGGTTAATGAACAGGAAGTTCAACCAGTTGAAGAAAAGGACCTTCCTGGTATTTAATGTTGGTGTAAATAATATCCTGAACAACAGGAATATTGTATCAGGCGGTTATGAGCAACTTCGTTTTGATTTTGCACAAAAGAATACTGAAAAATTTCCTGACAAAAGATTTTACGCTTATGGTATCAATTTCTTTGCCAGCGTAGGTATCAGGTTCTAATAATAAAACAAGTAAAAACTTTTTAAAAAATAAACGTATGAACAAGATCGTAAAATTAATGACAGCAGTAATGATGGTTTTAACAGCCGTTACTTTCAGCGCATGTAAGAAAAACTTTGACAATCCCCCGGGAGCTTCAGATCCGGCTATTGTTGCCAATACCTCTATTAAAGCATTAAAAGCCATGCATACATCTGCAGGTGCTTATGATGTGATCACTACTGATATCATTATATCGGGAATAGTGGTTGCTGATGATAAAAGCGGTAACCTTTACAAGCAAATATTTATACAGGACGCAACTGGCGGCTTGCAGATATTATTAGATGCAAACAGTTTGTATGGAACGTATCCTGTAGGCCGTAGAGTATTTATTAAATGTAATGGTCTTTGTATAAGCGATTACAATAAAACCATGGAACTGGGTGTAAAAGCTATAGTAGCCGGAGCTCCATCAATAGAGGGTATTCCTGCCAATTTGATCAGCAAGTATGTAGTAGGAGGGTCGTTAAATAATCCTGTTGTACCTAAGGTTGTTACTTATGCTGACCTTGGCGGTACAAGTACAACAAATATGCAGGATCCACTGATCGGTACTTTGATCCAGCTTGATGAATACAGGTTTGAAACACCAACAGGAACTTATTCTGATACGTCTGCTTATAAAAGTACGGTAAACCGGAACATTAATTCATGTGGCTCACAAACCCTTATTGTTCGTACAAGTGCTTATGCAAATTTTGCCGGGCAATCGGTTGCCCCCGGCCGTGGAAGCATTTTAGCGATCTATACTGTTTTTGGAAATACCCGTCAGTTGATCATCAGGGATACTTCTGATGTGCGTTTTACTAATCCATATGCCTGTGCATTACCTGCAGGTACATTACTGTTTGAAGATTTTGAAGGACATGCAGTAACAACAGCATTTCCTTATGTACCGGTTGGTTTGCCAGGATGGACAAATTTAGCACAGGCTGCAAGCGAATTATGGACAGCCAGAACATTCAGCAGTAATAAATATGCTTACATGAGTGGATTTGGAACAGGTGCAAGCACCGTAACAACATGGCTTGTTACAAAGGGTGTTGCATTAACAGGAACAACCAAAACCTTAACTTTTAAAACCATACAGGGCTTTATTTTAACCACCACACCCGGTGGCACACCTGTACAGGCTGACCTGAAAGTGCTCATCTCTACTAACTTTACAGGCACAGGTAACCCATGGGCTGCAGGTGTTGTATGGACCGATCTTACTTCACAGGCAACACTTTCACCGGGTAGTACAACATCAACTTTCCCATCATCATTTACAAACTCGGGTAATATTAACCTGAATGCCTATAGCGGAACCATTTATATTGCTTTCAGGTATGACGGTGCTGATCCTGCAGGAACAACCAGCGATAAAACATCCGCATGGGAAGTAGATGATATTAAAATAACAGGGTTATAATTTTTAGAATAACAGCTCGTAAGTGTCATATTCTTTTTGAGGATATGACACTTAACGGTTTTGTTGCAGATCAATTTATCAGGTTTTACAAATACAAATTTTGAATATGAAAAAATTTTATTTTATAATTATTGGGATGGTTGTTTCTTTATCTGGCTGGAGCCAGTTATTGACAGAGCCTTTTAACTATACACCTCATGCCACCCAGGGATTATCTGCACAGAGCCAGGCGGGCAGCAATCCCTGGTCTATTATCAATACAGGAGATTCTATCTTGGTGGATGCAACCAGTTTGACATATCCGGGCCTTGCTGCTTCTACAGGTAATAAAGTGAAATTCGATGGATCAGGTACAGATTATTATACAAACTTCACTTCGCAAACAACAGGCACGGTTTACAGTTCATTTATTTTAAATGTATCATCCCTGGGTACTTTGGGAACTACAGGGGGGTATTTTGAAGGCCTTATCCAAAGCGGTTCTACTTCTCTTTTTGGGGCAGCCGTGTGGACAAGGCTAAGTGTTACTGCCGGAAGATATAATGTTGGTATTTCAACACGAAGTAATACGGCGGTAACCTGGCTTGCAACAGATCTCATTCCGGGTACGCCCTGTTTTATTGTAACTGCATACGACTTTATCGCAGGAACCGGTAATGACGTGGCAAGAATATGGTTGAATACAGCTGCCATTGGTGGCAGCGAACCTGCTGCTGACGCTACAGCTATTGCGAGTGCAACGGAAATTACAAGTGCGGCAAGAGTTTTTTTAAGACAGGACAATGCTACCAATACACCTTTTATTGAATTTGATGAACTAAGGATTGGAACTACCTGGGCTCAGGTAACCCCATCAGGTGCTGCTTCACCAACTTTATCTGCAACAGCATTAACAGCTTTTGGTAATGTGTGTATAAACACAACCGCAGGCCCTAATTCATTTACCATAACAGGTACAACACTTACAACTGCAAATGTTACTGTTGGTGCCTTATCAGGGTTTACTTATTCAACAACGGCGGGTGGTACTTACACAACTTCTTTAAGTTTATCACAACCCGGCGGAGCATACTCACAACAAATATTCGTACAGTTCACACCAACATTAGTTCAATCCTACAATGGTAATATTCCAGTAGGTGGCGGTGGTGCAAGTTCTATAAATGTAGCTGCAGCAGGTGCAGGTGTTAATACAATACCTACAGTTACTACAGGCGCAGCTACTGCTATTACAGGTACAACGGTTACTTTAGCAGGTACTATTCCTGCAAATGGTTGTTCAGCAGTAACTGCATATGGTGTTGAATGGAGCTTAACCGCCGGTTTTCCTAATGGTACCGGTACAGCTGTGGCATCAACGAATCTCAGTGGTATAAACTTCTCATCAAATGTTTCTGGTTTATCCCCAGGCCTTACTTATTATTACCATGCTTATGCTACCAATGCAGGCGGCACCGGTTACGGAACAGAACAATCATTTGTGACTTCTGCTGCACCAACTTTATCAGCCTCTACCTTAACAGGATTTGGTAATGTTTGTATAAATACAACAGCCGGCCCTAATTCATTTACCATAACCGGTAGTAATCTTACAACCGCCAATGTAACAGTTGGAGCTTTAACCGGCTTTACTTATTCAACAACAGCTGGCGGTACATATACAGCTTCATTAAGTTTAACGCAGGCGGGCGGTACTTATTCACAACAAATATTTGTGAAATTTACACCAACACTGGTTCAGTCATACAATGGCAATATTGCTGTTGGTGGTGGCGGTGCTACAGGCATCAATGTAGCGGCTACCGGTTCGGGTGTTAACGCTGTACCAACGGTTACCACTGGAGCTGCCAGTGCTATAACAACTGTATCTGCAACTTTAGCAGGAACTATTCCTGACAATGGCTGCAGTGCAGTAACTGCTTATGGAGTTGAGTACAGTACAACCAATGGTTTTCCAAATGGCACAGGTACTGCGGTTCCATCCGGCAACCTGAGCGGTATTAACTTCTCATCCAATGTTGCGGGCTTAACCCAAAATACCACATACTATTATCATGCTTATGCTACCAATACAGGTGGCACGGGTTATGGCGCACAACAATCATTTACCACACTGGCAACAACACCAACATTAAATGCAACTGCTTTAGCAGCATTTGGTAATGTTTGTATCAATACAACAGCAGGCCCTAATTCATTTACCATTAACGGATCGTCATTAAATACAACCAATATAAGTGTGGGCCCTTTAACAGGATTTACATTTTCTACCACATCTGGTGGTACCTATACTGCTTCATTAAATTTGACACAACCTGGTGGCACTTATACGCAGGCGATCTTTGTAAAATTTACACCAACACTGGTGCAATCTTATAATGGCAATATTCCGGTGAGCGGTGGTGGCGCAGCAGCAATCAATGTTGCAGCTTCGGGTGCAGGTGTTAATACCATTCCTACAGTTACCAGTGGTGCAGCAAGTGCCATCACTTCTATATCGGCAACCGTGGCAGGTACAATACCTGCAAATGGTTGCTCGGCAATTACAGCTTATGGAATTGAATACAGTACAACCAATGGTTTCCCTAATGGAAGCGGAACAGCAGTGGCTTCATCAAACCTCGCTGGTATCAATTTCTCTTCTAATTTAACCGGGCTTGCACCAACAACTACTTATTATTTCCATGCGTATGCAACCAATAGCGGCGGTACGGCTTATGGTGCACAGGGATCATTTACAACAGCAACACCAACATTGACCACTTCAACGCTTACAGGTTTTGGTAATGTTTGTTTAAACACAGCAGCAGGTCCCAATTCATTTACCATTACCGGTACAAACCTTACAACAGCCAATGTAACTGTTGGAGCTTTGGCAGGATATACTTATTCTACTACCTCAGGTGGAACTTATACCGCTTCATTAAGTTTGGTTCAACCGGGTGGTGCATATTCACAGATCATTTATGTGAAGTTTACACCTACAGCAGTACAATCTTATAATGGTAATATACCAGTTGGCGGCGGTGGCGGCGCCACGGTTAATGTAGCTGCAAGTGGTGCCGGTGTTAATACAGCACCTGCTGTTACAAGCGGCGCAGCAAGTGCCATTACTCAAACTACTGCAACTGTTGCAGGTACAATTCCTTCTATTGGATGTTCTGCCATTACTGCTTATGGCATCGAGTTCAGTACAAGCAATGGCTTCCCTAACGGAACCGGAACAGCAGTTGCTTCAACCAATTTAAGCGGTGTTAATTTCAGTTCTGCGCTTACAGGTTTAGCACCCAGCACTACTTATTATTATCATGCTTATGCAACCAATGCCGGTGGTACTACTTATGGTACACAGGGTTCATTTACAACGTCTGCACCGGTGTTAACAGCAACACCACTTACAGCATTTGGAGCCATTTGTATCAACACAACAGCAGGCCCCAATTCATTTATTATAAACAGTAATGCAGTTACCGCGGCTAATATAAGTGTTGGTCCGTTGAATGGTTATACTTTCTCAACAACTGCAACAGGTACTTATACAGCTTCTTTAAGTTTAACGCATCCTGCTGGTCCTTACACACAAACTATTTATGTGAAGTTTACGCCAACAGCAGTTCAATCTTACAATGGTAATATACCTGTTGGCGGCGGAGGTGCTGCAACAATTAATGTAACAGTAAGCGGCAGCGGTGTGAATACCATTGCGGCAGTTGTTACCGGCGGCTCAACCGTTCTCAATCCAAATATGGTAACATTAAGCGGAGCTTTAAGCAATATCGGTTGCAGCGGCGTTACTACATATGGTATTGAATACAGCGGCATCAGCGGACTTGCAAATGGGCTGGGCACTAAAGTTGTTTCAAACAATTTAAACAGTGGCATTTTTTCAGTTACGATAAATGGGCTTGTACCTGGCGGAACATACTATTACAAAGCCTATGCTACCAACAACGGTGGTACAGCTTATGGTGCTGAGCTATCATTTACCATGACCACACTTCCTGCGGGATTTGTAATTTATAATAACCCGGTACAACGTGGTGGCAATATGCATTATAGTTATAAAGGCATTAAGCCCGACCATTACGAGATACAGATCTTTAACAGTGTTGGACAACTGGTTTTCCAAAGGCCATTGATAACACCGGTTAATTTTATTGATGATAATTTCATCATACCGGCCAAACTGGTACCAGGAGTTTACAGTTTACACATTGTTAGTATCGATTTCAGGGATAAGAAAATATTTATGATCAGGTAAGTGATCTAATAAATAATCTATACAGTGGCTTCCAAACAGGAGGCCACTGTTATTTTGGAACAGGGAGTGCCAATTTTTTAAAAAATTTAATTTTAATAATGCCATGCTGGCAGCAAACGTTCATTGGTACTATGTTTGCACTTCTCTATCAAACTAAAAAACTATGCAAAAAGGAAGTATACGGGTACAAACGGAGAACATTTTTCCTATAATCAAGAAATTTTTATACAGCGAGCATGACATTTTTATACGTGAGCTGGTAAGTAATGCAGTAGATGCCAACCAAAAGCTGAAAACACTTTCATCGATAGGGGAAGCAAAGGGAGAATTGGGTAACCTGAAGGTTACGATCAAGATTGATAAAGAGAAAAAAACATTGACCATTTCTGATACCGGCCTGGGTATGACGGCTGAAGAAATTGATAAATACCTGAACCAGGTTGCTTTCAGCGGGGCTGAAGAATTCCTGGAAAAATACAAAGGGCAGAATGAAGCTAATATCATCGGCCATTTCGGACTGGGTTTTTACAGCTCTTTTATGGTGAGTGATAAAGTAGAAGTGTTTTCTAAAAGTTATAAGGAAGACAGTAAAGCCGTGCGCTGGGAATGTGATGGCAGCCCCGAATTTACTTTAGAAGAGGTAGAAAAAGAAAACAGGGGTACAGATATTGTGCTGCATTTAAATGCTGATAGCGGGGAGTTTTTAGAAGCATCAAGAATTGAGACCGTATTGGAAAAATTCTGCCGCTTCCTGCCAATCCCAATTTTCTTTGCTGCCGGTGCTGATGGTGAGGAAAAGCAGATCAATAATCCTGTACCGGCCTGGACAAAAAAACCATCAGAATTAACTGATGAGGATTATAGGAATTTTTATAAAGAGTTATATCCATTTGGCGAAACACCATTATTCTGGATACATTTAAATGTTGATTATCCATTTAACCTTACGGGTATCTTATATTTCCCGAAGATCAAACAGAGCTACGAGATACAGAAGGATAAGATCCAGTTATACAGCAACCAGGTTTTTGTAACCGATGAGGTTAAAGATATTGTTCCTGAATTTTTAATGTTGATGCATGGCGTAATTGACAGTCCGGATATTCCGCTGAATGTTAGCCGCAGTTACTTACAGGGCGATCCGAATGTGCGTAAGATAAATGCACACATCACCAAAAAAGTAGCAGATAAACTGGAAGAAATATTTAAAACAGACCGTAAGCAATTTGAAGAAAAATGGGAAAGCCTGGGACTGTTTGTTAAGTACGGTATGATGACCGATGACAAGTTCTTAGAAAAGGCGAATAAGTTTCACATCCTCCAAGCCTCCCCAAGCCCCTTCAAGGGTGGGGTTTCGGAAGACGCTGCCGAAGTTAATTGGTTTTATACATTAGAAGAGTATAGGCTTGCGACGGAAACACTACAAAAGAATAAAGACGGGAAGCTGGTGATCTTATATACCACTAACCCGGTGCAACAGGATGCTTATATACAACAGGCTGTAGCAAAGGGTTACATCGTGGTAAAACTGGAAACCATTATTGACAATGGGTTTTTAAACCAGATGGAAATGAAATGGGAGAACGTGCAGTTTGTGAGGGTTGACAGTGATATTGTTGATAATTTAATTGATAAGCAGGAAGGAGGAGACAGTGTTTTGAGTAAGGATGATGAAGAAAAATTAAAAGGATTATTTGCCATGCAGATCCCTGAATTGAATGTGTCGGTTGAGATAAAAGGATTAAGTGCCGATGCACCACCGGTTGTTGCAACCAGGCCCGAATTCATGCGGCGTATGAAAGACATGGCAGCCATGCAGGGTGGCATGGGGGCTTTTTATGGTGCCATGC
>JBDSGK010000263.1:0-5862 GCA_039919015.1 Ferruginibacter sp. | reverse complement strand
GTATCCTTATGAAAGCTGTTTATACCCGGTTATTAAGACAGGGTATTTATATTATGGATAAGTGGCAGGAGTAAGTCATTTGCTTTCTTTATTTTCACATATATATTTAGCAAATCTTTTTAAAAAGGATTGCTGACATTTGATCTATTAAAAGGACTAAAACCAACGCAATGAGAGCCAGACTAATTTTACTTACCCTGCTTTGTATAAGCCACAGTTTATTTGCACAGTTAAGATCACCCGATGAGTTTTTAGGCTACCCACTCGGCAGTAAATTTACTCCCCATTATAAAATTGTAAATTATTTTAACCAGGCTGCATCAGCCATGCCGCAAATGATGAAGCTGGAAAAGTATGGCGAAACCTACGAAGGCAGGGACCTGTTAATGGCTGTGGTAAGCACTCCTGAGAATATGGCCAGGATCGATGAGATAAGAAAAAATAATTTGCGGCTCACCGGGATCTTAAAAGACAAACCGGCTGATATAACTGCACCGGTGGTCGTCTGGCTTAGTTATAATGTACATGGCAATGAAGCCAGTTCTTCGGAAGTTTCCATGAAGACCTTATACGAGTTATTGAATCCTTCAAATACACAAACAAAAAACTGGTTAAAGAATACGGTGATCATTATTGATCCCTGTTTAAATCCCGATGGAAGGGATCGTTATGTGAACTGGTTTAACCAGGTGGTTGGTAAAGATCCTGATGCCAATCCCAATAGCCGGGAGCATAGTGAACCATGGCCGGGTGGCCGGGTTAATCATTATAATTTTGATCTGAACCGTGACTGGGCCTGGCAAACGCAGGTTGAAACACAGGGCCGCATAAAAAAATACAATGACTGGATGCCGCAGATCCATTGCGATTTTCATGAGCAGGGCATTAATAGCCCTTATTATTTTGCACCGGCAGCAGAACCTTTTCATGAAGTGATCACTAAATGGCAAAGAGATTTCCAGGGTACCATTGGAAGAAACCACGCCAGGTATTTTGATGCCAATGGTTGGTTATATTTTACCAAAGAGATATTCGATCTGTTTTATCCTGCTTATGGAGATACTTATCCAACCTATAATGGTGCCGTTGGTATGACCTACGAACAGGCAGGTCATAGCCGCGGCGGATTGGCGGTTGTAACAAATGACGGAGATACACTTAGTTTAAAAGACAGGATCGCTCATCATTTTACCACCAGTATGAGTACCATTGAGGTCAGTTCTCAAAACGCAGGTAAACTAATCAATGAATTCAAAAAATATTTTGATGATGCGAATACCAATGGCATCGGTGAATTTAAAACGTATGTTATTACTGAAACCAACCCAGGCAAGCGTGAATCGTTACGTAAGTTTTTTGATGTAAATGGTATTAAATATGGCAGCTTAAATGCCCCGGCAACAAAAGGCTATAATTATTTTACTGATAAAGAAGAAATATTTGCAGCAACAAACAGTATTGCTGTTTCGGGATACCAGCCTAAATCTGCATTGATAAAAGTTTTGTTTGAACCCCGGTCTAAATTAAGTGATTCAGTTACGTATGATATTACGGCCTGGAGCCTACCATTTGTGTATGGTGTGCAAACTTATGCAGTAAGGGAAAAATTAACAGCAGGTAATTATACCGCTTCACCTGCAAACGCAGCAGTTACGCCGGCTGCATATGGTTACCTGGTAAATTATAATTCCTTTGCTGATGTAAAGTTTTTAGCGGCTTTATTAAATGCAAAGATCAAAGTACGTTATGCGGAAAGAGAGTTTACCTACAATGGGAAATTCTTTCAAAAAGGTACGATCATCGTTTTGAAGAAAACAAATGAAGATAAGTTACAAGAGTTTGCAGACCTGGCCCGGTCATTCAATGCGGCTGTGACAGCCGTGAGTGGCGGCTTTATGGATACTGGTTTTGATTTTGGCAGCGAAAAAGTACACATTGTTAAAAGATCGAACGTTGCTTTGTTAACCGGTAAAGGGGTGAACCCCAATGCTGCCGGAGAAGTATGGCATTTGTTCGAACAGCAACTGAATTACCCGATCAGCCTCATCAATGCAGATGAAATAGACGGAGCTGCATTAAAGAATATTGATGTGCTGATCCTGCCTGATGGTAATTATAGTTTCTTAAAGGATAAAGATGCTGCTGCAGAAATTAAAATATGGGTACAGCAGGGAGGTAAGATGATTGCATTGGATGCTGCTGCATCGCAAATTGCAAAAGCAGACTGGGGCATTAAACTAAAAAAAGATGAGGAAGATGATAAAAAGGACGATAAAAAAGATGATAAGGATGTTTACAATAATATAAAAAAATATGAGAACAGGGAACGGGACGGTATTGTAAATAATATCCCCGGTGCCATTTATAAAGTAGAGATGGATAATTCGCATCCACTGGCATTTGGATATGGCAATAATTATTATTCGCTGAAACAGGGTAGCGATATATATGAATTCATGAAAGAGGGATGGAATGTAGGCGTTATCAAAAAAGAAAATCAAACTGCCGGCTTTGTTGGCAGCAAGACCCGTGCAAAGATCAAGGATGGTACGGTGATCGGTGTGCTGACATTGGGAAGCGGATCGATCGTATTTTTTGCGGATGATCCAATCTTTAGAAACTTTTGGGAGAACGGGAAGATGATGTTGGGTAATGCTGTGTTTCTGGTGGGGCAATAAAAAGTCCAAAGTCAAAAATCAAAAACCAAAAATCAAAAATCAAAAATCAAAAGTCAAAACAAAAATCAAGGCTTAAATATTTATAATGATCAAGAAATCTATAAACGCATTTTTAATTTTTAATTTTGCATTTTTAATTACCAATGCCCAGGCTCCAAGATCCTATACATCTGCCGAGATATTACTTCAGTTGAAAAAACTGAATGTCCTGGGCTCAGTTTTATACGTAGCTGCGCACCCCGATGATGAGAATACGCGGCTGTTGGCTTACCTGGCCAATGAAAAATTATACCGCACCGGTTATTTAAGTTTAACGCGTGGTGATGGCGGGCAGAATTTAATAGGAGATGAGCAGGGGGTAGACCTGGGGTTGATACGTACACAGGAATTATTAGCGGCCAGGCGTATTGACGGCGCAGAACAATTTTTCAGCCGTGCATTTGATTTTGGCTACAGCAAGAGCCCCGAAGAGGCGATGAAATTCTGGGGCCATGATAAAATATTAAGTGATGTGGTTTGGGTGATCCGAAAATTCAGGCCCGATGTGATCATCACCCGTTTTCCTACCACAGGCGAGGGCGGCCATGGCCATCATACAGCATCGGCCATGCTGGCTGTTGAAGCATTTGATGCGGCAGCGGATCCAACAAAATTCCCCGAGCAGTTGGTAAGGGGTGTAACTGTTTGGCAGGCTAAAAGAATTTTATGGAACACCTTTAATTTTGGAGGCACCAATACACAAAGCAGCGAACAGTTCAAGATGGATTGTGGCGATTACAACCCCATACTTGGTAAAAGTTATGGTGAGATAGCTGCAGCAAGTCGCAGCCAGCATAAGAGCCAGGGCTTTGGCGTACCTGCTCAAAGAGGCAGTGTGATCGAATACTTTAAGACCATAAAAGGCGATGCACCAGTTGCAGATCTAATGGATGGCTTAAATACGGGTTGGGACAGGTTGTTATGGGGTGGACAATTAACCAGCCGCCCGGCTAAAGAAGATAACGCTCAAAATTTAATAGACAAGATCATTAAAACATTTTCTGTTGAGCATCCTGAAAAAAGTATTCCCCAACTGGTAAAATTGTATGGTAAGGTTGAATCCGTTACTGATGATTACTGGAAGGCCCAGAAATTAAATGCCATCAAAGAATTGATACAAAACTGCAGTGGTTTATTCATGGACGCAACTACCAATACGCAGTACGCAGTGCAGGGCGATAGTTTAAAAATAAACCTGGTGGTTAACAACCGCTCCGGTGCAAATATTTTAAGTGCCGATGCTCTCCTGAATGATGACTATATCATTTTTGATCAGCTTAAGAAAAATACGAACGCTGTACAAACCTACAGCATGTTCATCAGGCCAAAAGCAAAACTCACGCAACCTTACTGGCTTGAAAACCCCATGGACAAAGGAAGTTTTAATGTAACCGATCAGCAGCAAATTGGTAAAGGAGAAAGTGATCCTTTTAGCGTGGTGTTCAGTATGCTGATAGAGGGCAAGGAATTTAAATTCACGAAACCCATTCGTTATAAATATACCGATCCGGTGAAAGGAGAGCTTTACCAGCCTGTAACCATTTTGCCAAAACTTGAACTGAATTATAACGGCAATGTTTTTCTCGCCATCAATAATAAACCCGTTGAAATCGGTACTCATGTAAGATCAAATCTTTCGGCTCCATCAAATTATACGGTTACTAAACAATCCTCTGCACAGATCAGCAACTCCAATAATCCTTTTGTGTTTAAAGGGGAAGCAAAAAATGTGATCAATGAATCATCTGCTTTTACATTTAGTGGTGTTGATACAGATCAGGTTGAAGAAATAAAACTGCAGGCGAGCGACGGTCCAAATATGTTTAACCAGTACAAAAGAAATATTGAATATGATCATATACCCTCTATAGTTTATTTTCATGAAGCTACAGCTAAGCTTTCTAAGATCGCTTTAAAGATCGAAGGCAATTTTGTAGGTTATATTCCCGGGGCAGGCGATAAAATACCGGAGGCATTGATACAAATGGGATACAAAGTTGTCACGCTAAAAGAAACAGACATCAGGGCAGCAAATTTAAAACAGTTTGATGCCATTGTTACCGGTGTACGTGCATACAATACCAATGAGTGGATGAACAATGTGTACGATGAACTGATGCAATATGTAAAAGACGGAGGTGTATTACTTGTTCAATATAATACCAGTAACCAGATAGGGCCGGTTAAAGCAAAGATATCACCATATCCTTTTAACATCAGCCGCAACAGGATAACTGATGAAGAAGCAAAAATTAATTTCTTAATTCCTGATCATCGGGCGCTGAATTACCCGAATAAAATAACGGATAAAGATTTTGATGGCTGGATACAGGAACGTAGTATCTACCATGCTGATAAAGCAGACACTGCTTATAAAAATATTTTAAGCATGAAAGATCCCGGTGAAAAAGAACAGGACGGAAGCCTTATCATTGCCAATTATGGTAAGGGAAGATTTGTTTACACCGGGTTGGTATTCTTTAGAGAATTACCTGCGGGTGTACCGGGAGCTTACCGTTTGTTTGCCAATTTAATTGCCAATAACAGGAATAAATATATTAAGTAACTGTGCCATTCTGAGCGATAGCGGAGAATCTTTTCTTGAGAAGGAGATGCTTCGTTCCTCAGCATGACAGTCCTAATTAAAATTATGCAGGAAAATATAAAAAATAAAAATACCGATAACGCCCCTTCAGGGCCCGCCCGTAACGGAACGGACGGGGATGGGGGCAGATCATACTGGAACAAATGGTACGCCGGTGTATTCTGCTTTCTCGTTATTCAGATCATATTATTTTATTGGATAACTAAGTCATTCTCATGAGTGGTATAGATTGGATCATATTGATCGTTACACTGGGCGGTATTATCATGTACGGTATCTATAAAAGCCGTACAACCAAAAACCTGGAAGGCTATTTTTTAAGTAACCGTTCATTGCCCTGGTACCTGGTGTTATTAAGCATCATGGGTACCCAGGCCAGTGCCATTACTTTTTTAACAGGACCCGGACAGGCATTCAGTGATGGGATGCGCTTTGTACAATATTATTTTGGACTGCCGCTGGCCATGATCGTCATCAGCATTTTCTTTGTGCCCGTTTTTACCCGCTTAAAAGTGTATACGGCTTACGAATTTTTGGAGA
>JBDSGK010000262.1:0-12724 GCA_039919015.1 Ferruginibacter sp. | reverse complement strand
ACAATATGCCGGAAAATAATCAATTTGAATATGCTGTTGTGCGGATAGTACCGCAGGTAGAACGGGAAGAATTCCTGAACGTTGGCGTAGTGCTTTTTTGTGCAAAACAAAATTTTTTACAGGTGAGATACCTGTTGAACGAATTCCGTTTGCTGGCATTTTGCCCGCAGGTAGATGTTGAAGAAATAGGGGCCTACCTGGCCGCATTTGAGCAAATATGTGTGGGTGCTGAAGATGCCGGACCAATAGCCCGGTTAACAATGGCAGAGCGGTTTCGATGGCTTACTTCCACCAGGAGTACCATGGTACAAACCTCAAAAGTGCATCCCGGGTTATGTACCGATGCAGGTGAAATGCTTAAAAAAATTTATATACAACAGGCCTTGTGATTTGCAAAGGTGTGACACGAACCAAAGCAGAGGAAAATGCTCAATAAACAATTTTCAATGTTCAATATTCAAATTGAGGGCATGATCAAGCCGGGCGTTGCCCTCGTTGAGCATTGATAGTTGAGCGTTGTGTATTGAATATTTGTATTTCTTTACAACGAAACCAAAACAAAAATGGAAGGCTTATCAATAAACCTTCCATTTTATGATGACTACAATAAAATTACCTGTTCTTTCCCGGTGTAGGGTAAGGAGGCCTTGTTACTGAAGGGTAGGGTTCTTTTTCCAAAAGCTTCAATGTTTCTTCCACTGCTTTTTCAAGCTGCAGATCTTTGCCTTTGGATACTGCAATAGCGGAGATCTTTTGTTCTATATCAGGGGCAATACCCGTATTTTCTCCAACCCATTTATTCTGTGCCGGATCAAATATTGCATTATCAGGTGCCGTCATTGCTCCACCATCTACAAATGAATAATGTCTTGATGATTTCACCAGTCCGCCCCATGTGCGGGTGCCGATAAGCGGACCTACTTTTTGCTGGCGAAATATCCAGGGGAAGAAATCGCCGCCGGAGCCGGCCATTTCGTTGATCAATAAAACTTTGGGGCCCAATATACCTGCGGGTAAACGGAGTGCTTTTCCATCAGGCACTTCATTGGTAATAGCTGCACGTAAACGGCGAACCATCAGGTCAACCATATAATCATCCAGTAAACCCCCACCATTAAATCTTTCATCTATTACTGCGCCCTGTTTATCCTGCTGCGAAAAATAATATCGGTTAAAACTGGTAAACCCGGGACCACCTGTATTGGGTACCCATACATATCCTAATTTACCTTTTGATAATTCATCTACTTTCCTGCGGTTGTCTTCTACCCAGGCACGCTGGCGCAATGCGCTTTCATTTTGAATAGGTTTCATAATTACCGTCCATGCCCCTTCGGTAGCAGGCTTATTGTTTACCAGTAAAACTGTTTGCACGTCGGCAGTACCATTTAAGAACCGGTATGGATCATCCGATGCAGTTAATGAATTTCCGTTAACTGTGAGTATATAATTGCCTTGCTCTATTTTAAGATTGGGTTGCGATAGGGGTGCTGTTAAACCGGGATTCCAACTTTCGGCGGTATATATCCTGTTGATCTTCCACCTGCCATCAGTTGCAACAAGATCGGCCCCCAGAACACCAACACGTGATGTATCCAATGCAGGAAAATCACCACCAAAAACAAAACTATGCCCAACAGAAACTTCACCACCCAATTGATCAAGCAGGTAAGTAAGATCTGTACGATGCCTGATATAAGGCATCAGCGGCGAATACTGTTCCCATACTTCCTGCCAGTCTCTTCCATGCATGTTCCTGTCGTAAAAATAATCACGCTGGTATCTCCATGCTTCTTTAAATACCTGTGTCCATTCTTCGGTCCTGTTCAGTTCCATGCGCAGGTTCATTGCTACCGTACCGTCTGATGCACCCGCAGGTTTAGCTGTAGAAACCACACGCCATGAAGGCCCCGATCTAAACAATAACTTTTCTGCATTGGCCGAAACGGCAAACTGCGATCCGCCTTTCACCAGTTCTTCCATTTTCTTATCTGCAATAATATATTTACTCAGTGTTGATCCGGAGATAACCAGTACCGTTCCTTTTGGCCCTGCAAGCAAACCATCATAATCTCCTGTAGGTATGGGCATGGCAATGATGCGGCTATCCAGTTGCGCCCAATCAATGCGTACGCCTTTAGCAGCAGCAGTGGTATCCTTTTTGGGTTTAATGGTGGTATCAGGCTCTTCATCTGTTTTAAGCGGGAAAGGATTTGGTTCATCATTTCTTAGTAGAGCGATGTATACCGCAAAAGTTGGCTTTGCCTGTTGTGAACTGGTATTGGCCCAACCGGAACCTAATGCCACATCCGTGCTTGCTAAAAAATAAAGATACCTGCTGTTCAGATCCCAAACAGGAGATACGGCATCGGCCATCGGGTTACTGAGTGGGGTAACTTTTTTACTGTCGGTATTCCAGATCATAATGCCCCTGAAATTATTGCTTGCCGATTTTGAATAGGCCAGCCATTTACTGTCGGGCGACCAGGTAAAACCCATATTGCCCCTATCGAGGTTTGTTCCCCCAATATCTACATTTGAAATATTGCCCGTTGCTATTTCAAGCACTTTAACCCTTACTGAATTATCGGCAAAGGCGATCATTTTTCCATCGGGTGACCATGCCGGTTCCCATGGTAATTTACTTTCGCCAATAGCAATTTTGCGTGGCTCTTTAGTGCCTTCCTGGTCGGTAATATACATGGCATAACCTTCGCCATCCTTATCAGAGAACCAGGCAATTTGTTTTCCATCGGGCGACCATATTGGCCTGCGGTCGGCAGCACCCGAACTGCGTGTAAGATTCCGGGCATCACCATTTTCAACAGGTACGGTAAAAATTTCGCCCCTCGATTCTACTACGATACGTTTGCCCGTTGGCGATAATGAGGCATCGGAAATACTGCTGGTTACATATTCTAAACGGGTTTCGGCCCAGGGAAAATCGCCCGTCACGTTTATATTCAATTGATTGCTTTTGCCGGTAACAGGATCAACTGTATACAGAAAACCATCATGCTCTATGACCAGGTCATTGCCATTTCCTTCAAGCCATTTTACATCGCCTTTTGTAAATTTTGTTACCTGCCGCATGGCAGCAGTTGAAATGTTATAAGCCCAAACGTTCATGATAAAACCCCTGTCGGACAAAAAATAAATTTCATTATTCATCCAGATAGGTCGTATGTCTTCGCTTCCTTCTGTTGGAATATTTTGTTCTGCTAATGTTTTAAGATCCAGTATCTGCAAAGGTGTGTTTTGGCCGCCGCGGTAATGCCTCCATTCCGAGTCCCACCTGCTCACCCTGTCAACAATTAATTTATTTCCATCCGGGGAATATCTTCCGTCAAAACCCCAGGGTGCCGGCAGCAGTTGCGAAGGGCCGCCTTTTACTGATACTTTCCATAAACGTCCATATCCTGTGGGTGCAGTTTCCCTTCCCGAAGAAAATAAAATTGCTCCGCCATCGGGTGTAAAGCCACGTGCAGATGAAGCAGCAGGATACCAGGTGAGCCGGGTAGGGGCGCCACCCACTGACGGCACAATATATACCTGCGTAATACCGCTGCGGTTAGAACTGAAGGCGATCCATTTTCCATCGGGAGAAAAATGCGGATCCGATTCAACAGCGGCTGTGCTGGTTATCCGTAGTGCTGATCCGCCATTTTTTTGTACGGTCCATATATCGCCACCATAGGCAAATGCAATTTGTGTGGCACTGATAGCAGGTTGCCGCAACAGGCGTGTACCTTGTGCAAAGACCTGGATCTGCACAAAAAATAAAAATGAAATGGATAACAGCTTTTTGATGATCGCATTTACTTGCATAATGAATTGAGTTTTGGTTGCTGTAAAAAAAGTTGTGTTTTTAATTTTAATAATTATTGATGGCCAGTGCCTTGTTTCGGTTCGACATCATCACCCACACTTAAAATAGTACATACATTTTTTGTTTCATTATTCCGGGTAAGATGATCTATTAAATCAAATTCGCCGAGAGAAGATATTTCTGTTTTTTTTTCATGTTGTTTGTTTTTTATCTAGGAGGACAAAAGAGGAAAAGAGCTGAAAGAAAAAAAACTTTTGCTCTTTTCCTCTTTTATTCTCTTAGCCTGTTTTTTTTAGTTTTAATAATTATTGATTGCTCAAATGATCCCAGTTGATCAGCACATTCCACACCAAAGGCGCATCATGCAAATTAAGATACCGGTGCAGGGGATCAAAAGTAAAAGCAATTAACCTGCCTGCGCCAACCGGCACATTAAAAATAGCACCATGCCCAATGATGGTTTGTTCGTTGCGAACCATGCCCGAAAGAACATAAGGTGTTTCTTTCTTTGGTTCTTCTTTGGCAGTTGCTGTGCCGCTGCCGGGCATACCTAAGATCTTGCCGGTATATTTTTCTTCATCTTTTAATCCTTTGGTTCCGTATTGCAACAGCATCATATCACGGTTGTATTTTCTAACCTGAAGCAAAGGGCCATTTCCTTTAAAGATGGAGAAGGTTTCGGGAAAGCCGTATAAAACCGGGTTATCTTTTTTACGTGCTTTTACCTGCACCACGGAGCCTGGGTGAAACAGCCCGCTGGCATCATAAGTTTCCAGGTCGTTTGTTATACCTGCTGTTGCCACGATAGTAGATGAATTATCGAGACTGATAATTATGCCTCCTGCAAGTGCAAACTGTCTTAAATTTTCCATGCCCGGGAAACCTGGTCCACCCGTCATATCGCTGGTAGAATCAGGGAAACCATGAGCGGGGAATGCAGCAGTTTTGGTGTAAGGCATGGGCCCAAACTTTGTATCTATTTCATTGATGAAATCGCCGGCATCTCCACCGGTAGACGGAACAAGAATAACATCGAAGCGTTTTCTCAGGTCACCTTTTTTCAGATCATCTTTATTAATGCTTGTGTATGGTATTCCTTTTTGCTCAAAAGTATATCTCGACCATCCTGCATCCTGCGTACTGTACCAGGTATGATAAATGGCCACCCTTGGTAAATTAACTTTATGAAGTTTTGGTACCGTTGCTGTTGTTGTTGCGTGCAGGTCAAGCCCAAACTTGCTTGCCATTTTTTTTGCCTGTGCAGGGCTAAGGCCTTTAAATAAAACCGCTCCTGTAGCTAATGTATCTTTCACTCCTTCAAAATTGCTTTTTGCATCAGTAACCAATGCAGAAGCATTTTTATTTTCGGCATTCATCCAATACAGTGCAGGTAGTAAATTGTTTTGTGCTTTATAATTCAAAACATAATTCGGACCGTTACCTTCCATTTTCCCTTCGTAGCTAACATCATTTTTTATCATTTTAAGATTTGACAGTACATACTTTATGGTATCCTCTGTTTTTACTTCAACCCCATACAGGTATCCAAGTGTCCAGGCTATATCATCATAGGGAGGGAATTTGGCATCCTTCGAAAAATTCTGTTTGGTTAATAAAGTAACGGCTAAATTCCTGTACGGTTGATCAAGCAATACCACATAATCATTCTTTGCTTTGCCGGTATCTACCTGGTGCACTTCAATGTTTTGCGCACGCAACTGGTTAACCAGGTATGCAGCCATTGCAGGATCCTGCTGGTTGGCAGGAATAACAAATGTGCGTGGTTTTTCTTCCTTGCCCTTCCTGATATTATTTATACCTTTTTGATAAAAATTTGTCAATAACATGTTGGCATTATTTGCCGTGTAAGTAAGCGAAGCAAGCACACCCGCTTCCATGTAATTGATATTATTCCGGGAAGACCAGTTTACCATTTGTGTTGCCGGATCGGGCCTGTACCATTCCCTGCTGGTTACCGCATCGCCGGCATACTTCATGTTACTCAAGTCGCGTAGGTAGGTATTTCCCCCGGCATTGCCGAAGGTTTCATAAAACCGTCCGATGGAATTGTGGTTATTGGCAACCCATATCCCATAACCGGGGTACCAGCCATCATAAAAGGCCCACGTAAATGCGCCGGGTAAACCTTGTGCAGCCAGTGCTGTAATATCATTATTGGCCATTACCTGCCATTCGCCGATGGTAATGGGATCAACCGTTTCATTATAAGGGCCGGTGCCGGTTGACATATAAATGAGTGGCACAGATTCATGCAGGTCCAGCATTACAGTAGGGTGCCAATCGTAATAAATATTGAAGATGGCTTTTGTAATGGCTTGTGATATTTGTATCCCATCGCGGTTATTATCATGAAAAACATATTTGCCCCAATAAGGAGGTGAATACCTGAAGCCATCATCAAAATTTGTTCTTGCTTTTGAATACCGGTAATACCAGTCTACCTGCTTATCGCGGCCATCCGGCTCCGATACCGGGTTTATCAGGACAATAATTTTATCCCTGATGTTTTTTATGTCGGCACTGGTTGATGTAACCAACCGGTAGGCTAATTCCATCAACATTTCAGGTGAGCCCATTTCAGTTGAATGCATTCCTCCATTAAGATAAAATACGGGTTTTGTTGTGTTGATGAGCTGTTCAACATTTGCCGTGCCCAGTTTGCGTGGATCTGCTAAAATGGCCAGTTGTTTTTTATTTTCATCTACTTGTTTTAATACATCTTCATTACCTATTACAACCAGGTTAATGGCACGGCCTTCTTCGGTGGTGCCCACCTGCTTCATGGTAAGGTAGGGCGATGTTTCGGCCAGTTTTTTATAGTAGCCGTATATTGCTGAAGTATGGTGCATTACACCGGGTGCACCAATGATCTCGCCAAAGAAAGTGAGTGGCGATGGCACTCTTGCATCTTCCATAATATTCAATACAGAAGCGGGGAGAAATTTTGGGTCAGTGGTGTATTCCTTTATCTTTTTATTGTAGGCCTCATTGATCTGTTGGGCATAAACAAATGTGCTTTTTATAAACAGGCAAAAAAAACAAAGTGAAAGCAATCGAAAGGCTTTAGATGGGTTCATCTTTTTGTTATTAAGGTTAGTTATGGTTGGTAAAAAGCAGCAAGCTGCTTCTGTGTAAGATAGATTTTTTTTTAATTATCTGTGCCAATTCTGTTTGTTGCAATATTAGTTGGCACAGGTACGCCAACGCAGTTTCCTAAGCTCTATATCTGCGCCTGATGTTCAACACTTGTGCAAGAGGGGGAAAGACGGGATGGTTATTCATTGTTTCGTTCCACCTGGTCTAAAAAATCTTTAATTGCTTTTATATTTTGTTCCCTGTTATCATGCATGGTTCCATGCCCGGCACCATCAATCATTACAAATTTTGAACCGGGTACCAGGCTTTGAAAATATTTTACTGTAGCAGGGCGGGCCTCATCAAATTCCCCGGTAATGAACAGGGCAGGAACTTTAATGTTTTTTAAACTTTGTACCCGCTCGTAATGTATAAGCGTTCCGGTAGCTGTAAATTCAGTTGGTCCCCACATATGTTCATAGATAAATGTATTCGCCTTTGATAGGGCAGTATCCAGTTCACTCGTTAACCTGGTTTTTCTTATGCCATAATTTTTACTGTACACCACATTGGCGTTTGTATATGCTGCTGATTTGTAATCGTGACTGATCTCCCCGTTTTTTATAGCCAGTTGAATAGTGTCTGCTAATTTACTGATTAAGGTATCGGCATCTTTTTTCCAAAGTGCTGTACTGAAATATGGACTGTTGAATATAATTGCCTTTATCCCTTGAGGATGTGCCAGGTAATATTCCAGGCCTAATGCAGTACCCCAGGAGTGACCGTGCAGGTAAAATTCTTTTAACCCAAGTGAAGTTTTTAATGCAGCTAGCTGTTCAACAAAGTTTTCAACTTTAAGTAGAGTAGTATCGGTATGATAACCGGAACGGCCACTGCCAAGCTGATCAAATATAATAACCGGCCTGTCATTTCCCAATGAAGCAAATTGATAAAAAGACCTGCTGGTTCCCCCGGGCCCGCCGTGTAACATCATGATTGGCGTGCCCTTTCCTTCACCCAGTATGCGGTACCATATTTTACCACCTGTTACGGGTACAAATCCTTCCCGGGGTTTTAAGTCTGGTGCGGTTTTGCAGCTGGTAAAGGAAGCAAGGGTGACAAAAATAAGTAACCGGGTAAGCAGTTTGGTATGGTTAATGAATTTCATTCAGTGATCGTTTATGTATAAATATACCAACAATTATTTTGTTTGAGTTATGCCACTTATGATGTGGAAGCAATTGAGGGCATGATTAAGCCGGGTACTGCTTTTGTTGAACATTGATAGTTGAGCATTGTGTATTGAATATTTGTATTTTCCATTATTACGTTTCGTGAGAACATGAACCAGGGCGGAGGTAAAGCCGAAACAATTTACATGTAAGGCAGGCAGGTATATCTCCATACAATTTTTAAATCCTTATTTAATCCATGTCTTACGAATGAGCGTATATATTTAAGTAAAGTAATTGCGTTGCTGAATTCATTTTGTAACTTTCATAAAAAAGTTAGCTGTCAGACAACATTTAAAGCTCATTAACCACAAGCCCGGAATGCCAAAGAAAATTATACATAAACATCCGCTTGCCATACGGTGGATGCATTGGTTTAATTTTCCGGTGCTTGCCATAATGATATGGAGCGGTATGCTTATTTACTGGGCCAACGGGGTATATAAAATTAAAATAGGAAGTACCGTATTGGTAAAATTTTTTCCGCAATGGTTTTATAAGCTGTTTAATATACCATACCGCCTTGCAGATGGTATGGCTTTTCATTTTGTATTTATGTGGCTGTTTGCGATCAATGGGTTCTTGTATATTTTATACACTGCCATCTCGGGCGAATGGCGGTACCTGCTTCCCAACAAACATAGTTTTAAAGAAAGCTGGCAGGTGTTGTTGAACGACTTACACATCCGCAAACAAAAGCCACCACAGGGTAAGTACAATGCCGCACAACGTGTGGCATACAGCATGATCATTTTGATGGGCGTTGGCAGCCTGGTTACAGGCCTGGCTATTTACAAACCGGTACAGTTTAACTGGATAATGTGGCTTTGCGGTGGTTACGAAGCCGCACGGTTGGAACATTTTGTTTTAACCATTGGCTATGTGTTGTTTTTTATGATACATGTAATACAGGTTATTAAAGCAGGTTGGAATAATTTCCGGGCAATGGTTGCCGGTTTTGAGATTGTTAAAATAAAAAAAGAACAGGTAGATACTGAACCTAAAAATACCGAAGCATGAAAGAAATAATTGTTGATGATGTAACTGCAAAAAAATATGCCCGCCGCAGCCTGCTTGCATTTGTTATTTTCTTTTTACTGCTTTTTGCCGGCTACAAAGCCTGGCACTGGTTATATACTTTGCCATCAGATAACGGCTTACAGGGAGGCATACAGCAGCCTTTAAGAAACGGCTTAAACGTCAATGAAAAAATATTTCAAGGCATCTTCAATCAAAACAAACTGGTAACCGAATATGACAAAACATCAGCCGCTAAAGAAGTAAGGGTTAATGGCCGGCTTGGTTTGGATACTGCTTTTAATGCTGCAGCATGGAAATTACAGGTTGTAAAATCAAATGGCGATACACTGCACATTTCTTTAGACGAACTGAAACAAATGCCCAAAACCGAAGTGGTGTTTAATTTTAAATGTATTGAAGGCTGGAGCCAGGTAACCTGGTGGGGTGGCGTACGGTTCAGCGACTTTGCAAAAAAATACGGACTGGATAATGAAATACGGATGCAGTATGTTGGTATGCGCACGCCTGACAAAGGATACTATGTAGGCATTGACATGCCAAGTGTATTGCAGCCGCAAACCATTTTATGCTATGAAATGAATGGAGCCCGATTACCCATGAACCAGGGCTATCCTTTGCGGTTAATAATACCGGTAAAATATGGCATAAAACATTTAAAACGCATCGGCATTATTTCTTTTGCCAATGAGAAACCACCCGATTACTGGGCAGAGCAGGGGTATGATTATTACTCGGGGCATTAGCTGGCATCATGGTAGCAATTTGAATTTTAATAATAGTTGGCTTGTTTAATTTTTAGATAACAGCAATATGGGCCAAAGCATTAAACCAATGGTTACTAAAACACATACTGTTTTAAAGCGCAAAATATAAAAGTAACCCCGCTTCATTTCCTGTACTCATAAACTGTATAGTATAATATTAAAAAATGGTACCTGGGTATATGAACCAAGGCAATGTACTCCTGCCAGCCGAATACTTTTTAAACATAGTATTTTTTAATTTAGTTTTAAAGAGTTAAATAAAATGTAGTCATGTATGCAGCTTAATAAAATAATCTACTGGGTATCTACCATAATCTTTTGCGGGATATTTCTTTTCTCTGCCATCATGTATTTTACCAGGTACGAAATGGTAAAAGTTTTTTTCGAATCATTTGGATATCCCATTTATATTATTTATCCGCTGGCCATTGCAAAAGTTTTGGGTGTGGTAGCCATCCTCTCAAAAAAATCAAGGGTATTAAAAGAATGGGCATATGCAGGTTTTTTCTTTGATGCTGCATTAGCCACCGCTGCACATCTTCATGCAAAAGACGGCGGACAATGGTTTGCATTAACAGCCATGGCCATGTTGATTATATCCCGGATTTTTGATTCAAAAATATTCAAACCAAAATAATTTGTAATGACTGATACATTGAATATTGCCATTGCCCAGATAGCCCCGGTTTGGCTAAATAAAAAACTTACCATTAAAAAAATAGAAACAGCTATTAAAGAAGCTGCAACACAAAAGGCGCAATTGGTATGCTTTGGCGAAACCTTGTTGCCCGGTTATCCCTTCTGGCTGCAACTTACAGATGGCGCCAGGTTTAACAACAACACGCAAAAAGAAATATTTGCTCATTATTTAAATGAATCCGTGTGCATAGAAAAGGGCGACCTGAAAACGATCTGCGCTCTGGCAAAAAAATTGCATATAGCCATTTACATGGGTTGTGCCGAAAAGGCTGCAGACCGGGGCGGACACAGCATTTACTGCAGCCTGCTATACATTGATGCACTTGGCATTATACAATCCATACACCGTAAACTGATGCCTACATACGAGGAGCGCCTGGCATGGAGTATTGGTGATGGTAACGGTTTGCAGGTTCATACACTCGGTAGTTTTACTGTAGGTGGTTTAAATTGCTGGGAGAACTGGATGCCGCTTGCCCGTACTGCTTTGTACGCACAGGGCGAAAACCTGCACGTGGCGGTATGGCCAGGTAATATCCGCAACACCATTGATTTAACCCGGCATATTGCAGTAGAAAACCGGATGTACGTTTTATCTGCCAGCGGGCTTATGCGTACAAAAGATATTCCCAATACGGTGCCGCATCATAAACTCATAAAGCAACAGGCCAATGAATTTTTAAGCAATGGCGGTTCCTGTATTGCGGCTCCTGATGGCAGTTGGGTTATTGCACCCATTATTGATAAAGAAATAGTTGTAACAGCCACCATTGAAATAAATGAAGTGAGAAAAGAACGCCAGAACTTCGACCCTTCGGGCCATTATGCAAGGCCAGATATTTTTGAACTGAACGTGAATACAAAAAGGCAAAAATTGGTTTATTTCAAAAGCTGATAAACGGTTTTGTATTTGTGGGGTCAGTAACTCTATGTCTCTTACGCCAGTTGGGATAAAAGAATAGTCTTTTACACCATAACAATACCTGCAAAGATCATTGCAGTAATATATACAGATGCCAATAAAAAGCACATTAGCCCCAACTTTAAGCCCAGGGTAAATCCATTTTTTTTCGTTTTCATAAGTCCGGCAAAAGTTAAGGAATAATAAACCATAAAGACGGTCATAAAAACTGTAATGGAATAACCAGCTGAACCTATTATTAAATATTTCAGCAACGAAAAAACATTTATCACCACCAACAGTACATTTAGTTGGGCCGCCAGATAAGTATTAATGAGGATATGTTCCCAAAAATTATACTTGCTTTTGCGAAAAACCAGCCAGGTAATGGCTCCGGCCAGTGGTATCATTAAAAAAATAAAAACAGCCTGGTAATGGGATAAAAAAGAAGTGTGATGCACTTGTGCACCGGTATGTTGATGAAGTTCCTCCATATAAGACCTTATACGGCTTACGATAAGCACACTAATAGCAGACATGATAAGCACATAGCTGAAAGGTCGGTCGTAACTTACCCGTCGCCCGGCAAGGTATTCATTCAATGCCCCTGCAGGGCGCTTTACCAGTTGATAAAAGGTGTACGGAAAACCTTTATCTACATGCAACACAGAATGTGGTATGTCGTGCAAAAAATATAAAGCATTGATGCGGCGGGTGTTTGCCGCCTGCCCGCATTGGGGGCAAAACTTTCCTTCAAATAAACTATTACAGTTTTTGCATTCTACAGCAGCCATATCCAAAAATAAGTGCTAATGATGAATTTTTACATTAAATCTCTACTACTGGCGCAGGTATGCAGCATGGCTTTCGTGTGGTTGGGTATCTGTGCCGATCATGTATTTAGTAGTTTTAGTTTGTTGCAGTATTAGTTGGCACAGGTACGCCAACGCAGTTTTCAAAGCTGCTTACCTGCGCCAGTAATTTTTCCAAATAGATAAAGCCCCGAAAAACGAGGCTTTATCTATTATTATTAGGTTAAGAAACCAGCACCTTTTACTCGCCTTTTATATCGCCATATTTCATGTAAGCTGCTTTAGTACCAGGCTTTTTTGGTGTAATCTTTACAACCGGCTTAGGCTTATCTGCAGGTTTTGGTTGTGCA
>JBDSGK010000261.1:0-9014 GCA_039919015.1 Ferruginibacter sp. | reverse complement strand
ATGCGGGTTTATTTAACGGACAGGGTTTAGCAGCATCAGCTGATTTTGACAGCCATAAAGATTTTATTTCCCGTGTTTCCCTGAAGCCATTCCCTGTATCAAAAATAATAACACTTAGTGCCGGTGCTTCCTATTTGAACGGGGGAATTTTACAAAACACAAAATATATTTACCACAGCGCCAACAATAATTTTGGTAAAACATTTATTGTTGATTCAACTGCAACCAATTCAGGTAAAATTGCCCCACGAATCTATTATGGTGCCGATATGCAGGTAAAGATCAGGAACAAAGCAGGTTTTACCGAGTTGCGGGCAGAATATATGTTTGGCACACAAACAGCAACCTCAGGCAATTCCGAAACTCCTGCAGCCCTTTTAACCGGTACCGAAGGACATTATATCCGGAAATTTAACGGTGCTTATTTTTATTTACTGCAACATATTTTTAACGAGCACCATCAACTTGGCGTTAAATATGATTGGTACGATCCGAATGTCAAAGTTAAAAACAATGATATAGGTAAACCGGGAACAGCACTTAATACAACTGATCTCAAGTATTCAACCCTTGGCTTTGGTTATATTTATTATATGAATGAAAATTTAAAAATAGTTTTATGGTATGATAAGATTACGAATGAAAAAACACAACTCCCTGCTTATACAAAAGATATAAAAGACAATATTTTCACCTGCAGATTTCAGTTCAGGTTTTAAACGGTTACCTGTTAATCGGTTAATCCGTTAATTCATAGAACAGTATATACATGAAAGAGCCTATGAATATTAAACCTCCCCCCGGATTAACCGATTAACGGATTACCTCCTGGTAACATTCAGTTAATATACAGGTAACTTTACCGTAACATTCATTTCATGTTGGGATAACATGCAAGTAGTCTTTTTGCATTAAATATTCAAGGCATGAAATCAGTACTACTAATTGTTACATTCTTATTCAGCATATCTCACTCATTTGCACAAAAAGGAAAGATCGAAGGAAAAATTACCGATGGAAAAACAGGCAACCCCCTGTCGGGTGTTTCAGTTTTAATTAAAGAAACGGGAAAAGGTATAGCTACAAATTTAGACGGCGGGTTCGTGTTGAATGCCGAACCTGGAAAAAAATACACATTGGTGATCAGTTCTACCAACTACGAAGGCAAAGAAATAACCGATGTAGAAACCGGAACAGATGGTATTGCCCACATTGATGTGGTCCTTAATTTAAGATCAAAAACAGGAGAAGAAGTAGTTATCCGTTCCAGTTCTGCTAAAAAAGAAAGCGTTAATGCACTGATCAGTTTTCAAAAAAATACCAATACTGTTGCTTCTGTTATATCTGCAGAAGCCATAAGAAGAAGTCCGGATAAAAATACAGGCGAAGTTCTGAAACGCACGCCCGGCGCAAGTATCCAGGAAGGTAAATTCATTGTAATAAGAGGATTGGCCGACCGGTACAACCAGGCGATGCTCAATGGAGTTTTATTAACGAGTACAGAACCCGACCGTAAAACTTTTTCATTCGACCTGATCCCTGCAGCGATGATCGATAACATCATCATCAATAAAGCTTTTGTACCGGAGTTTCCGGGTGAGTGGGCTGGAGGATTGATACAGGTAAATACCAAAGACATCCCTACCAAGAATTTCTTCACCATTCAAATGGGTACAGGTTTTAATGCTCAAACCATTGGCAAAAAATTCTATAAGGACCAGGGAGGAAAAACAGATTGGTTAGGAATTGATGATGGTACAAGAAATTTACCGGCTGATTATACCAGGAAAGCGGAATTTGATATACTGACGCCTGCACAAAAAACTGCCATTGGAAAGCAAATGCGCAATGCATGGAGTGCAGAAGAAACTTCGGCCCCGCTTAATGTTTCGTTCCAGGCAAACGGAGGTTTTGTCGGAAAGCTATTCGGAAAAAACATCGGGGGCATATTTGCGATCAACTACAATAAAAGCAACAAATACCTTAAACTGCTGAACAGGGCCAATGCAATAGATAATATCACCAATGTGGTAAGTATAATTTCGGATTACGATGATGATAAGTATCAGCAGGACATAGCTGTTGGCGCTTTGGGCAGCCTTGGCTTCCAGTTTAACCCACGTCACAAAGTGGCGGTAAAAGCAGTACTGAATATAAATTCCCCCAATTCCGTTACACAGCGTGATGGTGAAGATTTTTCAAGATCAGAACAACTTAAAGGAAGCCAGTTCACTTTTAAACAAAATACTTTTTTTACGGTACAGGCATCCGGAGATCATAGTATTGCCAGGCCGCTTAAGTTTAAATGGTATGGTGCCTTTAATATACTGGATGGGTATACACCCGACCAGCGCCGTATATTATATTCCCGCACAAGTGATACTCAGGACCCTTATACCCTGCTTATCTCCAATTCCCTTTCTCAACAAAGCGGGAGTCGCATCTATCAAACCCTCAGCGATTATATTTATACTGCGGGTGGTGATCTTACCTATAATTTTAAATGGCTTAACCTTTCCCAAAACATAAAAGGCGGGTACATGTTACAAATTAAAGACCGTTTGTATGATGCCCAGCTTTTTGCAAACTACCTCCCGCTTGATAACCCATCATTAAGATCATTACCTGCTGATCGGGTATTTGCAGTAGAAAATTTTGGCAATGGCACGGAAAACAAATTTGCTTTTGATGCCATTAAAGGAAATACATTCCGTTACATGGCCAACACCATACTGAATGCCGGTTTTTTACAATTCGATAACCAGTTTACAAATAAATTAAGGATAGTATGGGGTTTAAGAATTGAGAATTACGATCAGTTGATAGGCAGTGTAAAAAAATGGGATCCACGCCATACTTATTCGAAAATAACAGATTTTTTACCGGGTGTGAATGTAACGTATAAATTCAACGACAAAACCAATATACGTTTATCGGGTTCACAAACAGTGATTCGTCCTGAGCTTCGTGAGTTATCATCACTCAACTTATACGATTTTGAATTGAACGCATCTGTACAGGGTAATCCATTATTGAAAAGAACCAAGATCGCCAATTTTGATCTTCGCTATGAAATATATCCAAGGGCTGGTGAAGTAATAAATGCCGGCATATTCTACAAACACTTTACCAATCCGATAGAGCAGATATTCAATGGCCTTGGGGGCGGTGCCAGCACATTGAATTATGCAAATGCAAAAAAAGCATACTCATACGGAATAGAAGTTGAGATGCGCAAAAAAATGGATATCGTTGATGCATTAAAGAATTTCACTTTCCAGGCTAATGCAGCTTATATCTTCAGTCGTGTAAAAGACCAGGCCTTAGGTGTTGACAGGTCTTTACAGGGCCAGTCGCCGTACATTTTAAATTTTGGCTTATTATACGACCTGGAAAAATATGGCGTGAATGCAACGCTTCTGTATAACCAGATCGGTGAAAGAATTTACCTGGTGGGTGATATTGTTGGTGGTGCTCCGGATATTTATGAAGCTCCGCGGCCGCTATTTGATCTGCAATTGGCAAAAAAATTATTGAAAAAGAAAGCAGAAGTGAGATTGAATATTGCAGACATCCTTAACCAGACACAATATTTCTACCAGAACCCGGGAGGCAAAACCAGTTTTCAAAAAAACACGGATGCGTACAGGTTCACCAGGAAATACGGAACCACTTATAGCATAACATTTAATTACTCACTATAATCAATATTAAAATTAAAAACTAAAAATACAGAAATGAAAAAGTACATTTTATACACAGCAGCTATCATGGCTATAACAGTTACCGGCTGTAGAAAAATTGAAACAGACGGAGAAATACAGGTTGTTGTTGTGAATGGTGGTGGCGGTGGTGGTAGTACAACCGGCCAGACAATTACCCTCCAGGGGCGCATCAATGCCGATACTGTTTTGCGTAAGGCAAACGCTTATATCCTTAAGGGTATTGTTTATATGGTAGGCAATCATACCATGACCATTGAACCAGGTACAATTATTAAGGGCTCTTTTAGTGGTACTGATGTTGCTGCATTGGTAATTACCCGTGGTTCAAAAATTATTGCTGCCGGTACAGCTACCGATCCAATCGTGTTCACTTCATTATCTCCAAATCCTCAATCAGGTGATTGGGGTGGAATTGTTCTTTGTGGTAAAGCAGGATACAATTTAAGTTATAACGGTACTGCCGGTCTTTACCAGGTGGAAGGTGGTATTGATAATGCAAATGGTGACGGGCTTGCCGGTTCAGGTGATGCAGTTGCCCCAGTACCTGTAGCTAATGACAATTCAGGTGTTCTGCAATATGTTCGGATCGAATATGCAGGGTATGCTTACCAGCCGGATAAAGAGATCAATAGTCTTACCATGGCTGCAGTTGGTAGTGGTACCACTATCGATCATATCCAGGTTACTTATGCAAAAGATGATGCTTACGAGTGGTTTGGCGGAAGTGTGAACTGCAAATTCCTGATCGCTTATAAAACACAGGATGATGATTTTGATACCGATAATGGTTATAGCGGAAAAGTTCAATTTGGTTTGATCATGCGTGATTCTTTAATTGCTGATATCTCTACCTCGGAAGCTTTTGAAAGTGATAATAATGCAACAGGATCTACAGCTGCTCCAAAAACAAATGCCATCTTCAGTAACATTACTGCCATCGGGCCAAGAGCTACTTTAAATAATTTTGGTAACTCATTATTCCGTGCAGGTGCACAGATCAGGAGAAACTCAGGTATCTCTATTTTTAATTCTATCATCATGGGATGGCCGCAGGGTATTTTAATTGATGCAAGCACCGGTACTTCAACTGCTTTAAACATTGAAGACAGTACTTTACGTTTACGTAATGTAACCCTTGCAGGAAATGCGGTGAACATGAAATTTTCAGGAACCGGCGGTGCAACCATTAACTCTGATGCGACATTGACAACCTGGTTCACAGGTGCATTTTATAATAACGACCTGTTACTAAATACTGCTGATGCTAAATTAATTCAGCCGTTTAACTATACTGCACCAGACCCTACACCATTTGCAGGGGCAAACGGGAACCAGAAAATTTTAACCGGTGGTGGGTTTACCGATGCAAAATTTGCAGGTGATACCTTCTTTGACCAGACAGTTACTTTTCGTGGCGCTATTGCACCGGCGGGACCCCTTACCAGCTGGTGGAAAGGATGGACAAAATTTTAATTAAGAAAATATATTTAAAAAAGCATCTACCTGATGGTGGGTGCTTTTTTTTTAAGTTTACTTTTCAAATACGCTCATGAAAATACTTACGCTTCTGTTTATTGGAACAATAGGTATGTTTAGCTGCACAAACAAAAACGGCAACGCTAAAATATTAGCCGGTTCATTTATTGATTCCATTATCAAGAACAGCGACAGCAGTTATGACAAACCTTATTACCGGACCGATTTTGTGACAGCATCTTATTACACCAATAAAAAAGATTCTACCGTATGCCAGGTCATGAAGGACTCTGCCGGTATTATCAGGCAGATCATCATTGCTAAAAAAGATATTCGTATTTTTTTGGGTGCTTATTACAAGAACGGCCAACTGCAGGCAGACCTACCCCTGGATGAATTTGGGCAATATCACGGAACAGGAAAATTATATTATCAAAACGGAAGCCTGCAAAGCAGTGGCAATTTTCTGCATGGGGTGAAAACCGGGGCCTGGAAAGTTTATGATGAAAAGGGCAAAGAAACAGCCACAGATAACTTTGACCAAAACGGCAATCTTATTCCTAAAAAGCAGCCTTAAGGCATAACATTTACATAATTATCCGTTCAACTTATGGTAACATAGCCACTGTACTTTACACCCGAACAATCAGTTAGAACGTTACTAAATTTCCTTAGCAATTAGCAAGTTTTCTCATGCTTCCCACCTGGTATTCTTACCGGGTGGCTTTTTCAATATTAAATTAATGTTACTAAATTGTTACTATGCACATTTAAGGCACATTGTTTGTCACACAGCCATTATACAAAGAATTGAAATTAATTTCACCTGCTATACAATTAAAAACTATATTTTATGAAATGGGTTAACGTCAATAATACTTCATCAAAGGAAAGCTTTGAGTTACGTGAAGATGAAAAGGTGCTGGCCGATATTTCTTTCAGTAAACAAACCAGGTTTGTAAGAATGGTTAGTGATCTTGGCAAAAGAATGTTTTCTTTTGAAAAAAAAGGTTTTTTAAGTCCCGTAAAAGTTATCCGGGATGAATATGGTGTTAAGCTGGGTAAAGTTGAAGAAACCAGGCCTGGGAAAGGTTTAGTTGAATTGAACGGAAAAAAATATTTATATGTTTATGATCAGGATAATTCCGGCGAGCTGGTACTATATGATGAGTTCATGCAAAAGGATCTGCTTACCTGCAGTTTTAATACGATTGCAACGGGTTTAAACAAAACAAGATCTTTATTGGATACCAAATTTGCAAGCCTGCTGCTTTTGCTTTGCTGGTACGCATTTCAACCACATAACATGCCTGTCACTAAGACGATCGGCTGAGAAGCTGTCGAATATTTTTCATTTTACTTTTTCAAATGCTCATATCCCTGCGCCGGACGATAATATCCTTTTTCCTTAAGCCGTTGAGCCATACTGTTATAATATTCCGGGTCTGTTGGTGCAATAGTTGCCAGGCCATCTACATAGCGGTTATAAAAACAAAATAGTGCTGCTATCATTACAGTATCATGCAGTTCCATTTCTGCTGCGCCATACGCTTTTGCATCATCTATCGCCTGCTGTGTAACGGCCTTACCACTTTGCTGTACCTGCGAAGCAATGGTAAGCAATGCCTTCATCTTATCACTCAAGGGTGCTGCAGCAATATCTTTTTTCATGAGTGCTGCCGTTTGATCCTCTCCTAAAAAAGCATTGGCAGCTGCAGTATGTGAAGTGGCACAATAAACACATTCGTTACGGTGAGAGACAATGGTGGCGATCAATTCTCTTTCTGCTTCTGTTAAGGTGGATGCCCCACGCAAGAGTATCTGGGTAAGTTCACGGAGTGGGCCTGCAGTATCCTGCCGGTATTCAAGCAAACCCGTTACGCCGGGTAAATGTTCTTCTAATGAAATATATGGCATGTTGCTTTTTGATGGTGCCATTAAAGAAACGATTTTTTAATTAACCCGCAAAGTGCAGCAGGAAATTTATGACGGCCTGGCATCCGCCACCAGGCAGCAATTATATCTTTTTTTAAGTCTATTAAAATTCTACGGTTTGCCCGAAAGAATTACTATCTTGGAAATATCCTGTCAATGCTAACGTTAACCTGGTAAAATAATTTATGAAAACAGCTATACGCCTAATTGTACTCTTCCTGATCACAGGTACTTCTTATGCACAAACAGGCTGGAAAATATGCAATGCACCCGGCTTTGGAACCAGGGTTGATGATATTTTTATGGTAAACACCCAAACGGGGTATGCCGTATGCGGGGATGGTAAAATTGTAAAGACAACGGATGAAGGCGAAAACTGGTTCTTGCTGGAACAAGCCAATAATATTTATTATCGCTCTGTTGAATTTATGAATACCCAGAAAGGTTTTGTTGGCGGGTTTACTTTTAATCCCAATGTTACTAACAATATACTGAAGAGAACAACCGACGGCGGTGCTACCTGGACAGACCTTAGTGCCCTACTGGATCCCAGGGCTAAAACCGGTATCTGCGGACTGGCGGTAGCAGATCCCAATACTATTTATGGTTGTGGCAACTGGTATGGCGACAGCGCTTATATGGTAAGATCATCAAATGGTGGAAATACATGGAGTTTCATCGACATGTCAGCTTATGCCTCTTCCATCATTGACATGCATTTTATAAATAAAGCTGTTGGCTTTGTTACGGGCAAGGGCCCTTTGCCACTGGAAACGGGTATTATATTGTACACAACAGACGGAGGGAGAACCTGGACCAATGTATTTCAAGGCACAACACCCAACGAATATTGCTGGAAGATTCAGCGTTTGAGTAGTAGTTTATATTTTGCATCACTGGAAGATTTTGGAAATGTACCACCCAAAATATTAACCTCAACCGATGGAGGTATGAGTTGGTCAGTTCGGCAGGTAGCCACAGCTCCTTATAATATTGAAGGCATCGGGTTCATTGATGCACAAAAGGGTTGGACCGGTGGAGCTGCAGATTTTTCATTTGAATCGAATGACGGAGGTATTACCTGGGATACCATCCATGTATGCCCTTTTATGAACCGCGTGTTCAGGGTAAACGATACCCTGTTATTTGCCAGCGGTGATCGTATCTGGAAATACAAACCGGGTTCATTTACAGCTGCCATACCGGCAACATCTTATGCATGGATGAATTGCTCACCAAACCCGGTAAACGATAAACTTAGCATTGATATAACCATTGCGGTACAAACCCGTGTATTTCTGACGTTACTTGACCATACCGGCATGCGGGTAAAAGTTATTGAGAATGCAGATAAACCAAAAGGCTCTTATCAATATAAGTTCAATACAGGCCAGTTACCCCCCGGCATGTATTATGTACTTTTAAAAACACACGAAGACAAAGTGCTGAAGAAAGTAATTGTAACCCGCTAATTTTTTTTGGTCTGCAGGGTAAATCCAAATGTACTTCCTACATCAATTTTACTGCGCACATGCATGGTTTGGCCGTGTGCTTCAATTATGTGTTTGCAGATAGAAAGGCCAAGCCCACTACCTCCCACTTTGCGGCTGCGGGCCATATCGGTACGGTAGAAGCGTTCAAAAATGCGGAGTAAATGTTCTTCGGCAATCCCCGATCCATCATCGCTGATCTCAATTAAAACCCTGGCCCCATCAACCTTATAAAAACTGGCTTCAATGGTACCCAGTTGCTTGCCGTATTTAATGGCATTATCAACCAGGTTAATAAAAACCTGTCGTATTTTTTCTTTATCGGCATAAACAGATAATGGCTGTTCACAACCTTTTTTTATGATCGTTCTTATTTCTCTTTCATCGG
>JBDSGK010000260.1:0-11273 GCA_039919015.1 Ferruginibacter sp. | reverse complement strand
AACTTATCATCCACAACGTAATTAAACTCATGAATCCCTTGCTTTAATCCCACAAATGCTATCTCAAATGTCCGTTTACCCGTCATTACGTATGGTTTAAAGGACGGCAAAGGTATGGTAAAATTTGCAATTTTCTGGTCGAAAAATAGATTTTATCCGCATTGGGGCTAATGATTACTTTTATAGCCGATATGAAAATTAAAAAATCGCTGTTATTTACGCTTATTCTGGTAGTAATTGCCCTCTTTATACATCTTTATTCCAATGATCCTGTACGTGTGGAAAACCAGTATTCAACCGGAATTTACCCGGCTTTTAGCCGCTTTTTGCGCTATTTATTTGGATGGCTTCCTTTCAGCCTTGGCGATGTGATGTACGGGGCTGTAATTCTATGGCTTTTGTGGAAACTACTGAAGGGCATTAAAGCCCTGTTCAAAAGGCGGCTCCCTCTTGAACTTCGTTTGTTCCCTCATCAGGGAACCCTGCAGGGGGAGGAAACGAAGAAAATGTTAGCGAAGATCAAATGGGAAGGAAAAATACAAAGTGTAATTGCGGGATTTTTAAAAATGGTGAGATTTTTGATGGTTATTTATATCATTTTCAACGCTTTTTGGGGGATCAATTATAACAGGATCGGCATTGCAAACCAATTGCAATTAAAGAAGGATAAGTACAAACTGGCAGACCTGAAAATAATAAATGGATTGCTGGCAGAAAAAACGAATGCAGCAAAACAGGCACTCATAAACGGGCAGATCCAATATCCCGCTAACAAACAATTATTTTCCAAAGTACATGCGGCATATCAAGAGGCTGAAAAAATTTACCCCTTTTTAAAATACCAGCCCGTTTCTTTAAAACCTTCTTTATGGAGTTGGTTGGGAAATTATATGGGGTTTACCGGTTATTATGATCCTTTTACCGGCGAGGCACAGGTAAATACTTTGGTACCAAAATTTTTACAGCCATTCACCAGTTGTCATGAAGTTGCTCACCAGTTGGGATATGCCAAAGAAATGGAAGCTAATTTTGTAGGCTACCTGGCTGCCACGGCATCGAAGGATACATTATTGTTGTATTCTGTTTACCTCGACCTGTTCATGTACAGCAACCGTAACCTGTATATAACTGACTCAGCTTCGGCAAGAGCATTCAGTAAACAATTGATACCCGCAGTGAAGGCAGATCTGAAAGAATGGAGATCATTCAATAAAAAATACCGGAACCCGATAGAGCCTGTTTTCAGGTGGATATATGGTAAATACCTGGAAGGAAACCAGCAACCTCAAGGCGTTTTAAGTTACGATGAGGTTACTGGTTTTATTATAGCGTATTATAAAAAGTATGGGAGGATCTAAAAAGGTACTGGATGCTGGATCATGGAAAGGCATATAATCCCCGTATCTAGTCAAGTATCCAGTATCCTGCATCAAAACCTCACTCTATCCCCGAACCCAGGATCAGCAATGAGTTGTTCTTTAAAAGGGGCCAGCCATTCTTCGAGGCGTTTTACTTCGGTTGGCCAGAGGTTATGAAAAAAGATTGCAGCTTCTGCTTTAAACCCATTTTTTGCGGTATAATAAAACACATGTGTAAATACAGATGAGGTGCTGCCGGTTATTGCACCGTAGTGTTTATATTTATTTTGATACGCTTTAGTTTCCATGGGGTATTCAATGATTTCCCCGATAGGGAAAAATGACTCTTCATTAAGCACCTCCCTGTTATTCAGGGCTTTGGCTATCTCCACATAATCTTTGGTTGTTGAAGCCGGCAATTTTTCACTCCACATTTTTTTTAAACCGGCTGTAAATTGTTCGGGTTTAAAAGTTGCCTTAAAAGTAGGGTCATCTTTCAGGTCTACATGATTATAAAAAGATTCTATGCTGTAGGTTTTGACCGAATATTTATTCAGCGCTTTGACCAGTTTGTCTTCTGAAGATTTTTTTGGTATCTGGTAAAGGAACATGGAACCTGCCAATGGAAAAATGGCGGTATGTTGTTTTAATTTGAATAGGGTGATATTGTCTTTCACATTGTCAAACCCCAAAATATCCATTAAATAATCGGCATTGGCATTAGGGCCAAACATGATCATTCCACGGGCAATGTCAACCAGTTTTACGCTGCCGTCCTTTATTTCATTATGGGCTTTTAAATATGCACGCCACAGGCTGTCTGCATGGTTGGCTGAATCCTCCATATAAAATTTTTCGAGGTCTTCCAGCCTTACATAACTGTTTTCATTGATCGTTTCATGGGCCGACTGCTGGGCAAACTCTATCGCAACCAAAAGTTCAAAAGTGCTGGCCAGGGGCATGAGTTGGTTCTCATTCAGGTGAGCAATGACGCTATCATTACGGCTAATGTACACGGAAGCCCGGTTGGGGTTAACTTTTATAAAATTCAGAAAGGAATCGGCAAGAGCGGGCTGTAATTGTGCCTGTGCATGGTTGCCCGACAAAAGAAAAAACAAAAAAATAAACTTTACCTGTCCCGTACGGAGAAAAAGGATATTTACCATTGTACTTTGTTTGTACAGCAAAATACAAAATATTTAGCATTAGAATTTATTCTTCCACATCATACTTTCAACAGGTTTGTTGATCTGACCGCTGTATTTTGCATTTTTCTTTTCGTTATACTTCACTTCTATCTCGCCATCAACCGGGAAATAGATCAACTGTCCGATGGGCATACCTGCATAAACTTTTACGGGTTGTTTAACAGAGATCTCCAGTGTCCAGTTACCACAAAAACCAACATCACCCTTACCTGCAGTGGCATGTATGTCTATACCCAAACGGCCTGTACTTGATTTGCCTTCCAGGAAAGGAACGTGGGCATGGGTTTCGGTGTATTCTGCTGTTACGCCTAAATAAAATTCATGTGGGTATAGAACAATCCCTTCATCGGGGATATCAAAATGTTCAATGGTATTGTGTGCTTTGGCATCCAGTTCCTTGTTTACATATTTTGCCAGGTGTTTGCCTAAATGCACATCATAACTGTTACTGCCCAGGCATTCCCTGTCGTATGGTTCAATTTTAATAGTACCTTTTCCAATTTCTTCTAAAATCCTGGTATCGCTTAAGATCATGTTAATTAGTTTGCCTCACCCTCATTCCCTCTCCTGTAGAGAGGGAGGCCCGGCTGTTAAATAAAATTGTTCATTTGTTTTTTACCTTTCAGCAAATATTCTTTTTTCAACATTAATACTTTTGGATTGTACAAATGTTATTTGGTATTGCAAATATTCAATCTCAAATTTACAATCTCAAATCTCAAACCGTTTTAATGCCGTTGGTTTATCAACAAAATATTAACCTTACCACAAAGATCGCTGTTTGGCATATTACAGAGGATGAAGATTTTTTCCTCGCCAGTGTGCCTGTTCAAAGAGAGATCAGGCATTGGCATAAACGGCTGCAACACCTTGCCGGGCGGTTATTGCTGAAAGAGCTGTATCCTGATTTCCCGGTTGAACTGATACGGATCGCTGACACTAAAAAACCATTTTTAGAAAATGAACCGTTTCATTTTTCCATTTCTCATTGCGGTGATTATGCAGCTGCCATGGTAAGTAAAACATCAAGAGTGGGTGTAGATGTGGAATTACTGAATGAAAAAATTGGACATATCCAACATAAATTTATTTATGATGAAGAATTGGAAAGGTTGAACGGGCAATGCAAAATGCCTGTTATCCATAGTCTTACTTTGTACTGGAGTGTTAAGGAATCTGTTTTTAAATGGTGGGGCCATGGGGCAGTGGATTTTAAAGATGATATTATAATTGTATCAATAAAAGGAGCGCCGGAACAAGGTATTGTACATTGCGTTTTTAAGAATGAATATACACTGGCTGTACATTATTTATATTTCAATAATAATTTCTTAACCTGGTTGCTGACCGATCATTGATGGGGTGCCACTGATCGGATCCTGGTTGAGCAATGTGCTCATGGTTTGATACAGTTGTGGATAGTGTGACTTAAGTTCATCAGGTTTTTCAAAAAAGAGTTCTGCACTCTCCGCCCAGAATTCCTGGAAGTTCTTTTCGGCATATTCAGAATACAGCCCTCCTTCAACAGTTCTTTCTGTATCGTATGCTTTATTACCGTCAATATTAAAACTGTCGTATTGATCCCTGAAATCGGTATCTACATTTTCTTCTACTACAAAGGTCTGGTAATATAAAGCATGAGCCAGTTCATGCAGGCCTACATTCTGCCCGTTGTTGGGGGTAGCGTAACCTTCTAAAAAATGCTTCCAGCTCAGGTTGATGGAATGCCCCGAAACATTTCCTTCTAAAAAACATAAGATGGGCCTTACCCTTAAAAATTCCTGGGGATGAATATGAATGAATGTAAAGTGCGGCAACAGGTATCTTTTTAAACCAAAAGTTAGCTGGATAGCGGCGGCACTGATCAGCACAGGCATTTCCTTAAATCCTTTTTCTCCGTGTATCCTGAAAGTTTTTTGTGAAATGAATTTTTGCAGCCGGCCTAAAAATATTTTTTGCTGTGTTTGTGAAAGCGAGTTGTAATAAGGAAACCTTAGGGTTAAAATTGCTGAAAGCTGTTGATCAGAAAAATCCAGTTCGTCCCCATAATAGGTCAGTAAGGGTTTAGCTTTCGATCTTTTCTTGCCTGGAAATATGGTTTGGCTGTATGTTTCGTCAACTTCTGATCTTTTCCAGATATTATACATGATCAGGGCAAATATGAGCAGGAAAAAAAAGATAAATTCAGTACCGGGTGTATACGGTTTGGGGACTTTCAACCTGGAAGCGCTTTCCTCTTTTAGGAGTACCTCGTAAACCTGCCTTGCTGGGCTGTCACCTGCCGAAAACATAGAGTCAATATCAGATGGTAATTGTCCCGGACTTAAATATATTGACGTATCAGCACCCCCCGGAATAGTAAATTCTATTCTTACCGATCTATTATCATTAATAAGAACATACGTGGTATCAAAGGGCATCAGTTATTAATTTCAATTTCTTCACTTCCATCCAGCAAGGGTATATCAGCAATGGATGCGCCGGCGATCCCTTTAACCGAACCATACATACCGCTGGTGCTTATCAAAACCTTTTCCAGTTGTTTTTCACGTTCCTTCCAGATCTTTTCCATTTGCACACGCTCTTTCATGATGCCCTGTTTCATGGCCATAAATCCTTCCATGATGGCTTCCACCTGTCCCCGGAATTCGATGCCGGTAAGGTAATCATATAGCATCTGCATTTTATCGCCCTTGCCTTCCTGTGCTTTTTGAACATCATATATCTTCAGTATCCCGTTGCGTAGTAAATGCGCAACACTGCCAACCTCACTGAAATTGCATACCCATATACCGTCCTTCTCGCCAAAGCCGTCCATGTCTTTCGGAAAGGTTTGTGTAACCAGTATGGCTACATCAGCACCTGTATTTCTTTTATCTGCTTTTAATTTATCAACCCAGTTATTATTCCAGCCCTTGGTACGTTTACTTTCATAAATAATTTTACCACAAATAACACCAATATTGTTTCTTACGGTTTGAATACAATCAGCACCTTCAACACCTTTGCCTACTTCTTCAATAAGATCAAAAGGAAAATATTCTTTTATGATCTCTTCCAGTAAGATCTCCTGGCTTTCGCCCTGCAACTGCATACTTCCCTGTTCACTCTTGCGTTTCAGCTCTTCGATCAGTTTCTGCTGCTGCTCCATCTGCAGTTTGTATTCCTTGGTTTTCAGGTCGAATAATTCCTGTTCTCTTTTAATGGCAGAGTCTTCGATCTCTTTTCTTTTTTCGAGGAACCTTTTTTCTATTTCAACCTCCATGTTCTTTTGTTTCTCTTCCAGGGCATTTTTATCCCGCATCAGGTCCAGTTCTTTCTTTTGGAGTTCCTGCAGTTGTTGTGTTTTGGTTTTTGCTTCTTCTTCGAGCGACCTCATTTTTGCAGCGGTCTCTTCGCCTGCTTTTTTCAAAGCGTCGGTAAGTAAAAGATCCTTCTGTTTTTCAAATTCTTCCTCTTTTTTCTTCTGCCAGTCAACCATCTTGCCACGCAGTTCTTTTTCGACCTCGTTTTTCAGGCTTTCATTGAGTTCAAACTGGTGGCCACAGTTTGGACATTTTATTTCATTTGCCATCTTTTTATTGTTTTTATTAAAGGGTACAAATTAATTAATATTATTCCGATTTACACACATAAGATGATTGCTGATAAAAATTTATTTAAAAAAGTTAAATCCATGTGAAACTATAATTACGTAATTATCCCGCATGCTCCTTCCAATCCTAACAAAAGCTACAACTTAAGCCTTCTTCAATCAATACATGAAAGTTTACAATCACTTTTAAATTTTAAATGTATGAAACAAAAAATTTACGCAGCAATCATGCTTTTTGCCATGGTTGTTAATACCTTCCCGATTTGGGCCTCAAGTCACCGGGAAGCCCCTATGATCGCCGATGATCCGATGGCTGATAATACCGATGTGTATGCCTTTAAAAGCCCTTCAGATCCTAATAAAATTATTCTTATTGCCAATTACATTCCTTTTCAGCTGCCACAGGGAGGCCCTAACTTCAGCCATTTCAGCGAAAATGTACGTTATGAAATTCATGTTGACAATAATACAGCTACACAGGGCGATGATATCATTTATCGCTTTAGTTTCAACAGGCAGAATGAAGACCCGTCAACCTTTTTTAATATCCGCCTGGGTAAAGAAAACCTGAAAACAACTTATACTTTAGAAAGAAGTATGAATGGAGGTAGTTCATTCAGCACGATCTTAACCAATGGCGTTGTACCCCCGCCAAATATTGGTGACCGTTCCATTAAATCAGGTGTTGGTTTAGGTGCACCGAGCTATGATGCATTAATGACGGCTGCTATTAAGACCGCCAATAGCGGCGAAAGAGTTTTTTGTGGGCCCGTTGATGATCCGTTCTTTGTTGACCTTGGTGGTATTTTTGACCTGGGTGATGCCCCACGCCAGGGACCTACACAGCCGGAAGATGGCTTAAAATGTTTAAATGTTTCAACCATTGCCCTGGAAGTAGATATTGCTACTTTGCAGAAAGAACATAAGTCGCTTAACCAGGCAGCAAATATCCTTGATCCGAATTTTGTTATTGGTGTATGGGCATCTGCCAGCCGCCAAAAAATTTCCGTTTTAAATGAGATCAGTAAAGACGGTAAAGGAGATGATCAATTAAAAACAACTAATTCCGGTCCATGGATACAGGTTTCAAGGCTTGGAATGCCTTTAACCAATGAAGCTGTAATTCCGGTAGGTGATAAAGATCTTTGGAACAGGCTAACTCCTTACCAGGACCTATCCAGGTTAAGCAGGTTTGGTAATTATTTTTATAACCCAGAGCTGGCTTTATATATGGATGATGCACAATTTGGCGGTGCAGTTCCTGCATTTACTCCTTTAAGAATTCAGAAGAATTCATTAGGACAATTTGGATTTGGGAACGGGCAAAATGGTTTGTATGGCTTAAAGGGAAATGCTGCGCTAAACGGCACTGCATTAAGTGAAGCTAACTTTGGTGGCTTATTATTACCCGGCCCCAATAAACCCAGGTCTGTTGATCTTTGGCCCATCTTTCATACCGGTGTACCAAACCTGGCACCTTATCAGCTGGCTACAGGTAAAGGAGGTAATCCACTTGCAGTGGGTAAGCCTTTCATCAGTAATTTTCTTCCTAATGGAGGAGACATGTTAAGATTGAATATGGCCGTACCGGCTACTCCACGCACATCTCCCGATTTCAGTTCAGAAGGTTTGGTACAGGCTGCGGTATTAGGATTGCTTGATCCGAGATTTAACGGCAATACCAATATTGAGTTCATTCCAAACATGGATGGATTCCCCAATGGAAGAAGACTGGAAGATGATGTAACCAGGATCGAATTACAGGCAGTAAGCGGTGTTGTTTTGGCGGCTATTGGTTTGTGGTATGATGACTATATTCCCGGAACAAGCCCAAGCCCGGTTACACCACAACTTTTAAATGTAGTAACCTATAATACAGGTGTAAGCCAAAATGATATTGGATTTAAAACTTCATTTCCTTATGTGCAAACACCCTGGGCAGGAACACACAACTGTGATTGTAACCCTCCATCTGCAAACAGGTCAAATAGCTTATTAAACTATGGGCAGGCGAATATTAATAAAGGCTTTGGCTCGCTGATAGCAGTGCCGGAGATCGTTATGAAAACTTCGCCCAATCCATTTGTAGGTGAAACCACCATTCAATATCAACTTAAAACTCCCGCACAGGTAAATATAGCTGTGTATGATGTACAGGGTGTTGAAGTGAAAATGCTGATCAATAAAAGACAGGCTGCGGGCAGTTATACAGAACACTTTAATGCTACCGGCCTTGGAGCAGGAGTATATTTTATTAAAGTTTCAAAAGACGGGGTTGTAAAACAAACGCTTCGTGTTGTAAAAGGATAATATCATTCATTTAAAAAGAGGTTGCCTTTGCAGTTCGCATGTCTGGAAAATGCAACCTCTTTTTTTAATTGATCATTATTAAGTCTTAAAAATAATCAGGATGAAAAAAAAATATTCACAAATAGCATTGATACTGTTTTTTGTTGCATCTGTAGGGTTTGTAGTGATAAAATACAAAAATGAGCAGCAGTCGGAAAATAATGCAGTATATACATTGTTACCCCGAAAAGCTAATAACAATAATACGGAATGGCTATTGGCAAAACAGCATGTAGATAAATTGATTGCCAGGTTAAAAGCCAGGCCTGCTGATACAAAAACTGAACTTGCTTTGGCTAATGCATACATTATTGAATCGAGGATAAGTGGCAACCTGGCTTATTATGATAAAGCCGCATTAAAAACCGTAGATCATATTATTGCAAGAGAACCCAATAACTATGAAGCATTGATGTTAAGATCGCTGTTACAATTATCGCAGCATCATTTTGCAGAGGGATTGGAAACAGCTAAGCTGGCAGTGAGCATAGATTCGAACAGTGCATTTGTTTATGGTTTATTGGTTGACGCACACATAGAAATGGGAAACTACGCTGCTGCAGTTGATGCTGCTGATAAAATGGTTTCCATAAGGCCCGATCTGCGTTCTTATTCCCGTATTGCCTATTTACGTGAAATTCATGGAGATTATGCCGGTGCTGTTACTGCCATGAAACTGGCTGTGCAGGCAGGTATACCGGCTGAGGAAGCAACAGAATGGTGCAGGGTACAGCTTGGTAAACTTTATGAGAATATGGGTGAAGTGGAGCAGGCACGCTTTCAATATAACTTATCCCTGGCAGCCAGGCCTCAATATGCATACGCACTTGCAGGGTTAGGTCGTATTTATTCTTTCAATAAGAATTATGATAGTGCTGTTCATTATTTTGAACAGGCTGCCGCTTTAATTACCGACCTGGGCATAAAAAATAACCTGGCTGATGCTTACAGTAAGGCAGGACAGCAGGTAAAAGCAAAAGAACTGTTTAAGCAGGTAACAGATGAAATGAGTAGCAATGAAAAAGCATTGAGTAAAGATCCGGGCATGGGGCATTATTCAGATAAAGAACAGGCTTATGTTTACCTTCAAAATAATGATTATGATAAAGCATTGGTACATGCCATGGCTGAATACAAACGCAGGCCAAACAATATTGAAGTAAATGAGCTGATGGCCTGGGTTTATTATAAAAGAAATGAAATTGAAAAGGCATTACCTTATGCAGATGCTGCCCTGCTGACCAGCAGTAAAAATCCGGTATTACTTTGCACAGCCGGGTTGCTGTATTTAAAAGCGGGGGATATGGAGAAAGGTAAAAAAATGATTGAACTTGGATTAAAAAATAACCCAATACTGCCGGCATACCTGGAAAAAGAAAGCGCTGAAGCGTTGGTTGTTAAAAAATAATGCTTCAATAAAAAAAGCGAAGCAATCGCTTCGCTTTGTGCCCGAGACTGGATTCGAACCAGCACGCCGTTTCCAGCGCCACCACCTCAAGGTGGTGCGTCTACCAATTTCGCCACCCGGGCAATGGAGGTTTAAAGGTTGAAAGGTTTAAGGTTGAAAAGGTTAAAGTGCTTGATTAAAAAAAGAACACGTAACCTTTAAACGGCTTAAACCCTTAAACGCATTAAACGTTAGGAATGCAAATGTAAAAGATTATTTCCTCAATACAATTCTAAACGTAGTTCCCTTTCCGGGTTCGGATTGCTTAACAAATAATTCGCCTTTATGATATTGGTCAATTATTCTTTTAGATAAAGTTAAACCAAGCCCCCAACCGCGTTTTTTAGTTGTGAAACCGGGTTTAAAAACCTTACTTATATTTTGTTTGCTGATACCTTTGCCGGAATCTGTTACATCTACAATTACCTGCGCAGCCTCATTTTTAATATTGATATTCAGGTTGCCCTTTCCTTCCATCGCATCCAAACCATTCTTTAATAGATTTTCGATCACCCAATCGAATAAAGGCCCGTTTATCATGGCTTTTATTTCTGATTCACCATAACTGTTGATGTTGAAACGAACGCTTTCAGGAGATCTTCTTTTAATATAATTTACCATGTTACCTACCTGCTCAATGATATCATGTAATTCCAGTTGGGGCGTACTGCCGATTTTTCCAAACCTGTCACTTACCAGTTTAAGGCGCTCAACATCCTTGCTCATTTCGGGAACAACCTTTTCCATGCCGGGCGTTTCCCTGAGTATTTCCATCCAGCCCTGGAGGGAAGTAAGCGGCGTGCCTAATTGATGGGCAGTTTCCTTGGCCATACCCGCCCATACCTGGTTTTGGGTAGATTTGTTGCGGGTAGTAACAGCAATTAAAGTAATGATGATAAAGAATGCAACAATGATCAGCTGTATGATGGGGTAATAACGAACTTCTTTTAACAGTTCTGAATCTCCATAATAATATTTGTTGACGATAAGAGGTTCTGAACTTATTTCAACAGACAGCGCTTCATTTTCTGTTTTGAACTGTTCTATCTTTTTCCTCAGGTAGTTGGTATCGGTTTTTATCAGGTTGGTATCAAGATTCAGTGCAGCGCCCGAAGGGTTATTCTTTTCATCTGTTTCAATGATGGGAATGTCAGTATTCTCTGATGTGATTATGTTGGTAAGGGTGAGTGCAGATACGTCTGTTGTGGTTGCCCTGGTCTTAAGTGATTGCACCCATACACTTACTTTTTTTCGTTCTTCATTCGCTATCTTCCTTGCAATGTATTGCGAATAGAATATAGTACCGGTTACAATAG
>JBDSGK010000259.1:0-16258 GCA_039919015.1 Ferruginibacter sp. | reverse complement strand
CCTGGCTTCAAACTGCTCCTGTAATTTTTTTAGGAGTGTCTCCACTCTTTCCATGATATTATTATACTTTTGGTGCCCATACTGAACGAAGAGGGCGTTAAAAAAAAGCTATGCCCCGTAAGTTACTAACTGATTTTTATAAAAAATACTTAAATGTTTATAGAACCCAATTTAAAAGGAGAAAGAAGAGGCTGGATCGAAGTGATCTGTGGCAGTATGTTCAGCGGAAAGACCGAAGAATTGATACGCAGGTTGAAAAGAGTGAAGATCGCCAATTTAAAAGTGGAGATCTTTAAGCCTGCTATTGATACACGTTATGACGAGGTTAAGATCGTTAGTCATGATACCAATTTTATACAATCTACCCCCGTTGATAATTCCCTGAAGATCTTATTACTGGCCCAGGATGTAGATGTAGTGGGCATTGACGAAGCACAGTTCTTTGATGACCAGGTGAGCAATGTTTGTGAACAGCTGGCACAAAAAGGTATCAGGGTGATCGTAGCCGGGCTTGATATGGATTATTTGGGTAATCCGTTCGGGCAAATGCCCAACCTGCTGGCAAAGGCAGATTATATTACCAAACTACACGCCATTTGTATGAAATGCGGCAATATTGCCAATATCAGTTACCGCAAGATAGCCGAAGGGCCACAGGTGGTGCTGGGCGAAAAAGACATTTACGAACCAAGGTGCAGGCAATGTGCACAATTGAAGGACTAACTTAACAGGCATCATGTTTACCAGGATCGCTACGCTTTTAAAAAAAGATATCCTGCTTGAGTTCAGGCAGAAACATACTTTTTATGGTATCCTGTTATACATAGCTTCCACCATTTATGTGCTCTTTTTATCCATGGATAAACTTGACGCCAATGTATGGAACGGGTTGTTTTGGGTAATACAATTATTTATTTGTGTAAATGCTGTGGCAAAAAGTTTTTTGCAGGAGAACCGCGGCCGCATGCTGTATTATTATTCGATCGCTTCCCCGGTCGAGTTCATTGTATCAAAGATATTATACAATGTGGTACTGATGATATGCATGAGCCTGATCAGCTTATTGCTGTTCGTTATCTTTTTAAATAATCCCATTGACAACTGTCTCCGTTTTATCGGTATCGTGGTTTTGGGCGGCGCCGGGTTAAGCATTGTATTTTCATTAATGAGCGCCATTGCCGCCAAAGCCCAGCAAAATGCAGCTTTGATCGCTATCCTTGGTTTCCCGGTAATTCTTCCCCAGCTTTTGATGCTGATGAGACTGAGTAAAGCTGCTTTTGCCGAGATCTTTAAAGAAGGGGCCGTATTGCAACTGGCGGGGTTGATCATTGGACTGGATATTTTGGTGATCGCTTTAGCCGTTATTTTATTTCCATATCTGTGGAAAGATTAACTCAATCAGTTTGTGGAGGTTTTTAAAAAATCCCGTTAGGGACGATATATTGGTAAAAAATGAATAGGAGCCATCAAATGCCGTAGGCATGATACAAAATAACAACAGTCTCTCGTGCCTACGGCACTTTTTTTAGAGGCTTTAATTCTTCTACCAATCTTTTGCCTCTACGAGGTATAAAAAAATTACCTTCTACAAGGGGTTAACCTTATAAAAATGATTTTTTTTTAATTCTTTGCATAGGTTTACCCTAACTTTGCGGCTCTTAATAAATTTCTTTTTTTGAAGAAAAACTGGTGGAAAATATTATCCTTTCTGTTATTGATCTACACGGTTGTTGGTGGCTTGCTGATGGATGTGCCCCGTTTGTTTATCTTAAATGAAACAATACGCAATCTTTATTTTCATGTTTGTATGTGGTTTGGTATGATGATACTTTTTACCGTAAGCTTTGTTTACAGTATTAAATACCTGATGGGATTCAATCTGCGCAACGATATCTTTGCCCACCAGTTTGCAGCCGTAGGTTCATTTTTGGGCATATTGGGTTATGCTACCGGAACCATCTGGGCCAATTATACCTGGGTATCAGATCAGAGCCAATCCCTGGGCAGTATTTTAAAAGAACCCAAACTGATCGGCGCCGCTATTGCATTATTGATCTATGGTGCCTATTTTGTTTTGCGGGGCTCATTTACCGATATGGATAAAAAAGCCCGTGTAAGTGCGGTGTATAATATTTTTGCATTTGCCATGTTGTTCCCGAGTATTTGGATAATACCCCGTTTAGTTGGAAGTTTACACCCCGGTGCACCCGGCAGCGATAGTGGTAACCCAGCTTTGAATTTTAAGGATATTGACAGCCGACTGCGAATGGTCTTTTACCCGGCCATCATAGGCTGGACCTTGTTGGGCGTGTGGATAGCCACCTTAAAAATAAGGTTACAATTAATTAAAGATAAATCAGTGATCAATGAGTAAGCTATTATTACGTTTGGGATTCTGTATGCTGGGTTTTGTGTTGAGTGCAGTTTGCTATGCACAGGATAATAAACCGGAAATGGCCGATGTTATGCGCAGTAACGGAAAGATATATGTGGTGGTAACCGTTTGCCTTACCATTTTGATCGGCTTATTCATGTATGTTTTTTTGTTAGATAGGAAAATAAGCAGGTTGGAGAAGGGTAAAGATTAATACAGAGCGTTGTTGCACAAAGTAAAAAAAGTACAAGAGTGCTTATTCATTCTTTTTACTAAAAAGAATGAATAACAGAACAAGTTCGCAACGATGAGGCTATGAAAAACCGAAGATGGAAACAAAAATTTGCTTCGTAATGTGAGATGCTTTGTTCCTCAGCATGACAGTTGCAGGTAAATGCCCGTAACCATTGAACCATTAAACAATTTAAATAACGATTGCTAATATAAAACCAATTTTATGAGTGCTCACCAGCCATACAGCTTTTTCCAGAGTGTGGAAAGAAGCTTTGACAAAGCCGCCAAATTTACCAAATGGGATTTGGGTATCTTAGAACAGATCAAGGCCTGTAACAGTGTTTACCAAATGCGTTTTCCGGTAAAGCGTGATGATGGAAGCATTGAAGTAATTGAGGCCTACCGTGTACAACACAGCCATCATAAAGCGCCCTGCAAAGGTGGTATCCGTTTCAGCGATGAGGTTAACCAGGATGAAGTGATGGCATTGGCCAGCCTGATGACCTACAAGTGCGCCATTGTGAATGTACCTTTTGGTGGCGGTAAGGGTGGTATTAAAATTAACCCCCGCAAATACAGCGAATATGAATTGGAAAAAATAACCCGCCGGTACACATCGGAACTGGTTAAGAAAAATTTCATCGGTCCGGGCATCGATGTTCCCGCTCCTGATTATGGAACCGGTTCAAGGGAGATGGCATGGATAGTGGATACTTATGCTTCATTAAAGCCCGGAGAAATAGATGCAGCCGGTTGTGTAACGGGTAAGCCGGTAACACAAGGTGGCGTACGTGGCCGTACAGAAGCTACGGGCCTGGGTGTTTTCTTTGGTATTCGTGAAGTGTGCAATATGGCCGATGTAATGGAAAAACAAGGCTTAAGTGTGGGTATTGAAGGAAAGACAGTTGTGGTGCAGGGAATGGGTAATGTAGGTTTTTACTGTGCTAAATTTTTCCGTGAGCATGGCGCAAAAGTTATTGCCATTGCAGAATATGAGGGAGCGATATTTATGGAAGCTGGTTTGAACGAGGAAGAAGTGTTTGCTCATCGTAAATCAACCGGCTCTATATTAAATTTTCCAGGCGCAACCAACCTGGCAAATAATACTGATGCCCTGGAACTGGAATGTGATATTTTAATTCCGGCGGCATTGGAAAATGTGATCAATGGCCAAAATGCACCAAGGGTAAAAGCAAAGATCGTTGGCGAAGCTGCCAACGGGCCTTGTACACCGGAGGCTGATGAAGTGTTTACACAAAAAGGTATTTTATGTGTGCCTGATATGTACCTGAATGCAGGTGGTGTAACCGTAAGCTATTTTGAGTGGCTCAAAAATTTAAGCCATGTTCGGTATGGCCGGATGGAAAAGAAGTTCACCGAAAATTTGAACTCACATATTTTAGGACAGATAGAAGAGTTAAGCGGAAAAAAAGTAAGTGCTTCTGAACGTAGCTTTATCATGCATGGACCTGAAGAAGTTGACCTGGTACATAGTGGCCTCGAAGAAACAATGATCGCGGCAACCAGGGAGATCATGGATATCTGGAAGAGTAATCCTGAAATTCCTGATATGCGTACGGCTGCTTATGTAAGCGCTATTAACAAAGTGGCTATCAGTTACAGCGAGCTGGGTATATTCCCATAAAAATATAATGAATTGTTTAATGGAGGCTGCCTGTAAAAGGCAGCCTCTTTGTATTTGGAGGTTGTTTAACTGCTGAAGTTTATAGTTTAACTACATTCATTTGCTCAGAATACTGTTGTTCCCTGCTTACTTTGTACACTGCTTTTTTTCCTGATCTTTTACCGGTGATCTCAAATTTCAGAACAGCTTGACCCAGGTCATCAGTGTTGAGTAAAAATTGTTTTGAGAAAACATCTCCCTTAACATCGGCATTGTAAAGCTCTATGCCTGCTTCGTCGGTTATAGATATGTTGAAAACATGATCTTCTGTTGAACCGGTAAAATTTAGCTGTACCAGGGGCTGGTTCTTAAATGTACCGGCTAATTTTAATTCTACCGGCAGTGCTGTATTTCCCGTGGTTGTATCAGATGCATTTACCTGCATAAAGCCCAATGCGGAAAAAAGAATGGTTACGATGATGATCCTGATCTGTTTCATAAAGTTTAATTTAATGGTGAATAAATATTCTCATTAAGCAAGACAGGCGGAATTTACAAATAGCAGGAATGGTTAAAACTGTTGCGGAACAGAGCCGCAATCATTACAATTGACAGGATGTAATGGCGCCGATGAAGTAAAAGTAGAACGCTTTTTTTACAGCTGCAAACCAAGTTCTATCGTAAATTGATCCGCCCAACCCGGATGTGATGGGTTGAAATGACTGCTAATAAAGGGTTTTATCAAATAAACTGTATGACAGCCAAGGTCTTTTTATGGAATAAAATCCTGCTGTTACTTAACGTTTTGTTTACACTAAAAATGTCAGATAGAGCCTTTGCGCACTTTGCGGTAAGAATTAACCGCTAAGATCACAAAGTGTTACGCAAAGAGCGCAAAGATGGCTGTTTCAATTGCAGCTATAATTCTTCGGGCTTTGACATTATGGTTTAGTCAGGGCTCTATCAGGTCCCATAAATTTCCATAGAGGTCTTCAAAAACGGCAACGGTGCCATACGGTTCTTTTACAGGCGGGCGTACAAAATTTATTTGCTGCTCCAGCATATTGTTATAGTCCCTGTAGAAATCATCGGTGTATAAAAACAGGAATACCCTGCCACCGGTTTGGTTACCCACCCTGGTTTTCTGTTCTTCAGTGGCGGCCTGTACAAGTAATAAACAACATTGCCCATTTCCTTTTGGCGCAACCATCACCCACCGTTTTGTTTCACTCAGCTTTTTATCTTCAATAAGTACGAAGTTTAATTTTCTGGTATAAAACTCAATAGCTTCATCGTAGTTATTTACTACCAAAGCGATATGAGCTATGTGTTGGTTCTGCTGCAAAATAATTTCAATTTTTATCTAACAAAAGTGGGTTACTTATGCTCTGCTATCCAGGAATTTACAGCTTCTACTGACATATCCTGCCCAACTAAAATTCCATTTTGATCAATTAAAAAATTTGCAGGGATTTTATAAATAGAAAACTGCTTCGCAAATTTATTAGCACGCCAGTTTTTTAATTCGCAATATGCTTTCCAGGTTTGTTTATCCTCTCGAATTGCCTTTAGCCAATTTTGTTTGTGCTCATCCATAGAAATACCAATTATTTCCAGGCCCTTACTGTTGTATTTTTTATACAATTTCTTTATATCAGGGATTTCTTCCCGGCAAGGAACACACCAGGAACTCCAGACATCAATGAGTACAATTTTACCTTTTAGGTCAAATACCGATAATTGATTACCCAATGTATCAGTTAAGATCAAAGTGGGGAAAGGCTTTCCTGTTTCTGCAACTGAAATACGTTTTAAAGCCATATCAGCCCAGGCTTTAGAACCAACATTGTGTATAGAACTGTCCACAAGATTTGTCAATTCATGTATCTGTTTATAATTAAGATTTATACCCCAATAAATAAAAGTAAAATTAATTTCAGCTTTTGGATGTTCTATTATGAATGATTTGAGTTGGCGGTAAAGATTCTGACGTTTAACAGAATCAGGAACCCGTAAGCTTTCATTGTGTTGAATGAACATCTGCATCTGCGATAGGTATTCAGTTGTAGAATCCTTTGTTTCCGGAGCAGTTTGGCTAAAACAGCTACCAAAGCAAATGATCAGTATTAAAGCTAAAAGATATCGCATAGTTGTATATGAGGGTTGCCGTTCATTAAAGAAACGAAAATTTATTTAAAGCAAATGCGTAGTTTAGAATTTTATTACCGGCAAATCATTTTTCTTTTTTTCAAAAACAGCAGATAATAAAACCTGCTCATTATTTTTTGTTGCTGATAATTTAACAGCAGCGATGTTTGAAATAACTTTCACTATATGATCGGGCAAATATTTTTGCAAATCTGCAGGGATCTTTGTCAGTATAAGGTTTACAAAGAAAATTGCAGTAACTGATTGGTCTGCATTACCTGCAGCATAATTGAATGCTGTAATAGCCAATTGCTTTTCATTTTTTATCCTGCAATAAGATCTTACCAGTGGCATGGGTGTGAACAGGTCGCCTGGTGCTGTCTTTTCAAGTTTATTGTTGCGCTGCAGGTAGTTGTAGATAGCAGGCACACTGTCGCCGGTTATTGTAAAATTAAACGCCGGCTCCTGTATATTATTGACCACTACTTTTTCTACCTTGTTAAATTCATCATCGTAGGTATAGGTAATGGCAGAGTCGGCTCTTTGCTTAATGGCTGCCAGGTCTAAACTGTAGCTTTTATTGCTTTGCTGCAATAGCGAATCGATATTGATACTTAATGCCGTTGAAATTTTTTCTTTATAGCCCCTGTTCAACAGGGCATACAGATCCGGAGTTGGTTGTGTAAAGCCCGATGTGCATAAGGAGCCCGAACTGTATTTAAAATTATTTTCTGTAAATCCATATTGTTTACCGGGGCTGATCATACCGTTGATCTCAATTTTTGTCTTATTGAAATTGGCAGCAATGACAGCTTCTTTTTGTAAAAAACCATTTGCGCCAATATAAACAGCCAGGTGACTCTTTGCCTGGATGGCTTTTGAAAGTATATCTTTTGGCAGGTAAGCTTTTTTTGTAAAAAGTTCATTGGCCACAGCTTCCATATAAGTTGTATCGGAAACAGCAGCATTGGATACCAAAACTTTATCGCCACTGATAAAGAACCGGGCACCGTAAGGCTTGTTTATATATTCATGATCATTTATTTTTTCAAACCGGAATTGTACTAAACCTTTTTCAAAATCTGTTTTATCTTTTATAGTAAGCAGGGTATACCAGGCATTTGTTGGCTGGTTGACTGTATGAAAGGCGAAGATATAGTCAGGCAAGAGAAACATATCTTTCCAGCTTACCTGGTCACTTTTTTTGGAAAATAATTTACCGCCTTTCCATTGGCTGGGTGTAGTGATGTATTGCCAGATGAGCGTATTGGTTATTCTTTTTACATCTAGGACAATGATACAATCGGCAGTTTTGGCTACCACATCTTCGCTATAGGTTTTGTAGAATAGTTTTATATAGCCAAATATTAAAATGGCAGCCAATACAAGTAAAGCCCATTTTTTCCTGCTCATTAATATAGCTTTTTCTCTTGCTCCTGTTTGTCCTGTTCTATGATGTTGTTTATGGCGTCCATCATGTTAAAGAAAAACTCAAGGCTGTTATTGTGGGTGCCTTTAATGTTGAGGGTAGCTGTGCCCTGCATCATCCCATCCCTGATCCTGCTTTCCATTTTAAGGTCGCCCATATTGGTTAAGAGGTATTCACTTATTTTCTTGTTTACATCGGTACTGATCTGTGTTTCTAATTTTTCGATGAGACGTTTGGTATTGATGCTCAAAGAATAATTATTGTTGAGTATGGAATTTTTAGTTTCCATATCCGTTGCAAAGCCCGTGTTATTGATGGTCATATTGATCACTTCTTTAGAAGTGGTAACAATGGCTTTGCCGTTCTTTACCATAAAGTACAAACTTTTGATGGGGTACTTTCCGGTATCAAAAACAAGTTCATAATAGCCGCCTTTTTCTTTATAATTAAACCCGGCTTTGTCAGCATACTTCACAGGTAACCGGGCTAATTTTTCCATAAAGCCTTCCTTCTTTGTTTCCATGGCAAAAGTAAAGTCGGGCGATATTTCTTTTTTTGTCTTTTTAACTTCTTTCCGGTTGTATTCTTCGTCATACTCATAATCAGTATAATCAACGATCTGCGGTTTCATATCATGCATCACAAACATATAATTGCCGGGCATTAATTCAGCAATAGATCTTTCATCAATGATGATCTCAAGCAGGTCTATATAAATATCAACAACATCGGCGTAGTCGCTCATGTAAGATGAACTACTCATGTACTTTCTCATCAACGAATAATAATAATTGGCCATGGCCTCTGTATTAATGCTCATAGAGAAATAACCAATATTACCTGGATTTACATATTTAAGCAGTTCTGTATTCTTGTTGCTGTTCATAACATTCAGCATCAGGGTATTCATTTTCGGATCTGTAGAAAACGATCTTTGTTCCATGCGTAATTTTTCTTTTTCAAAATACATGTTCACCGATGATTTAAAACCATCCGGTGTAGGGGTATTACGAAAAGAAGGGATACCCCAGGGACTATAACCACCCTTGTTAAAATAATTGGAGTATAGAGAAAATATATTTTCCGTATTCATCCATACACTGATATGTGCTGCGGGGTCAACGATCTTTGTATAACCCGGTTCATTTTTAATGGAGCGGGTATTGTCTGAAAATGTATTGCTCATGATCTTTGCTGCTGCTGCCTGCTGTTGCTTTTTAGCGATCATGTCCTGCTGCTGTTCCCATAACTCCCGTTTTAAATTATTAAGGCTGTCTGCTGTCCGTTGGTAAGAATCATCTTCTTTGAACTCTTCTATTTTTTCATAGGTTACTACTGTTGTATCGGCTACAATTATTGTTGAATCGCTTTCTTCAACAGGTGCCATCATTATAGCTGAATCTGCTACAACAACAGTGGTATCTGTTGGTTGAGTTTCATAATTATAATAATAACGCTTCCTGTTCTGGTAACTGGTATTAACGATAATGGCTTTGGTTTTATTCCAGCCCACATAACTGGTTTCTGAGATGGGTAAAAAGCTGAACCCTTTTTTCTTTATTATTTTTTTTGATGAGCCATAGTTGGCTTTGATGAGTTTGAGGAACTGTGCTTCATTTTTCAGGTTAAGCAGCGTAACAAAGCTCATACAGGTATCTTCCATGCTGACATATTGGTAGAAATCTTCCCCGAAATTTATTCCTATATTTTGCAAAGAGGTCAGGGTATCAATACGCAGGATCTTAAAAAAATCGTCTTTAATAAAACCATATTGGTCCAGTTTCTGAAGCGGTACCGCTTTACTGAAATTTTCTCCCGAATATTTTATGACCATCGTGGCAGTTGAAGGTACCTGGTCAATAAAACCCTGAGCGTTGACTAAAGTACCGCCCATACAGCAGCAGGTAATGGCCAGGATCAGCTTTTTCATATAGATCATTTAGTTAAGGTTATTCTATTTTCGATGGATCTTTTTTCAGTGATGATATCCAAAGCATTCAGTTTGAGCATTACCGCTTTTTTACTGGGCGATATTTTAGTCTCTTTGTTGGATGCAGCAGCTACTGTGCCTTCAAATTTAAAAATGGAAGTGTAGTTGGCAGTTGCAAATACTTCCTTATCTGCATTGCTTAGTTTTTTATATTCATCCTTGATAGAAAATAAATTAAGCCTGGTGAACAGGTTAGCGGCCACATTATAATCATACACTTTTTCTGAGACGGTAGCTTTGGTATTCTCTTTAAGATAAATGTTCTTAACAACATCATTCACCTGTGTAACTTTGGTAAAATTACAACTGATACCGGCAATATAGTTATCAAAATCAATGGTTGTTTTTACATTGCTCACCCCGGCTGTTTTAGCCACGGTTCTTTCAATTTCAGCGATCTTGTTCTTTATTTCTTCTTTGGAGGGAACAGTATGCCCGTTTATTGTTTTCATTTTACTGATAGCGTTGAGCCTGGTTTTGCTTTTACTCATATTGAGTACCAGTTGAAAATTGCCCGAACCGTCATTTTTTAAAAATACCTGTTCAATAATTTCAAAACAGCCCGAGAAAAGAATAAGGATGGAAAACAGTAATAAATAGGCAGTTGTTTTCATGGTTTTAAGTTGCGGCAAATCTACATATTTATTCAGGTAATACGGCGAATTTATACCCTATGAACACACTTTATAAATCTTTTGCATGGCAAATTTTCTGCAATGGGGACATTTAATTCCGGTATGGGGTTTTCCTGCGGCTTTATAACGTATGCCGCCAATATCCCAGATGCTTGATTCCTGGCCGCATGAACAGGTAAAGCGGTATCGTTTGGAATCCTCCATCATTTTTTCAAATAAGGACCTGGGTGTAAAAAATTTGATGATCTTTTGCGCAATACTAAGTTTCATGTTTATAGTATTTATTTGTGAGATACCGGGTACAACATCCTAAAGGCATTAAAAACAGCTATATGCCCGATGGTTGCATGGTCTTCATCCGGTAGATAGTCAAAGTGAACCTGTACCTTTTTGCTTTTTGTTTGCTTCAGTTTATCTGCCAATACATTTGCATCCACTTCCATTACGTGCGGGGTAATACCCGGACCAAGGCCTTCTTTCCCTGTTCCAATATAGATACCTGTCTCCTGGGAAAAGCTTTCCAGTAAAAGAGGAGAAGCCTGTTTTAAGAGGGAGCCATCATCCCACCAAAGGCTGGGACTGATGATGATGTATTTATTGAACAGGGTTGATTTCTTCAATAAAATTTCTGTGGCCAAAAGCCCACCAAGGGATTGCCCGATAATGGTTCTTGATTGGTTTGTTTTATATTTCTTTTCTACGAAAGGCTGTAATTCCTTTTCAATAAATGCAATGAATTTATCTGAATGCCCGGTGGTAGGGTAAGCTTTTTTATCCGGCTCAATGGTAGTAGGGTAGGTGAAATCCCTTCTCCTGTCAACAGTGGCAATACCCACTACAATTGATTTTGGAACACGGTCGATCCAGGGAAAATTATTGAATTGCACAAGTCCCACCACATGAATAAAGTCTTCATCTGCCGAACCATCCAGTAAATAGATCACGGGGTATTTGATCGTATCATTTTTGTTATAACCTTCTGGAAGATAAATATTAAGTATTCTTTTTTCTCCCAACAGGGTCGATTGCATTTCGTCAATAACCCCCAGCTCAAATGGTTTGGGTTGAGCAGTGGCTGCTGAGGTAAAAAAGGACAGGATAAAAAAGCCGGTTATTCTTCTCATAAATGCTGCGTTTGCTTTTATAGGTGCATGATATTATTAAAGAAACGAAAATTTATTGAAACCGGAAAAATGGCATTAATTGTACCATCCTTCATGAATTGCACCCCCTTTATGAATTGCACCGCCCTTCAGGGCAGTGCAATTAAGCAGACCCGGGACCTACCTGAAATATTGTACTGACTTTTGCAATACTTTGTATTTAGACCCGGGCCAGTTTACCGAACCTTTTAGTAACCATGAAAACCCGAATGGCAATAAGGCAGTGGTTTCAAAAATGATAGTAGAATAAGGAAAATCCAGACTATCCCAAATGGCACATATTGCAATTCCTGCAATGCTGGCCATGATGATGTAACCGCATATTTTATAAGTTTTGTTTCTTCTCACTTTCTTGTCGTCCACGGGTTCACCCAGGTCTGCATCCTGGAATATTTTCATGCAAAAGATAACAAAGCAGATAAAAAGTGCGGCGGCAAATCCATAGTGTATCCAACCTGTATATTCCGGGGATATCAATGCCGGTTTTAATTCTATGAACTGGCAACCACTGCCCGACGGGTTTCCAAGTCCCAGCATATCTGTAGGAAACATGGCCACGCCGAATGCACATACCCCCGCAAAGTTTGATACTCCATTCTCATATTTATACTTGCTGGTGCCGCGGTAGGTGATCAAAAAGCCACCCAGCACACATAGCGTACCCACAAAAACAATGTGCATGATGCTATAATAATAATGGCTGATGGATGGCTGTAGTTCATTACAATTGCCGATGAATAGTGAGCCGATGGCTAAAGTGAAAGGAAGCAGGATACCGAGTATCCCGATCAACTGGCGGAGCAGTAAAAATGACATGACGGCATCGGCTTGTTGCTGATCGCTGATCTTTCTATTGGTAGTCATATTTTTGGTTTAGTTGGTTATACAAAACAAAATATGCAAAAAAGAAGTGGGATGCTAGCGTATTTTAACGGTATTTATGAGCCTGTATAAATTCTTTTGTAGGAACACGCCTTTTGGCGTGTTCGATAGAAGAATTCGCCGGAAGGCGAATTCTTACTTCTGCTGTGCCATTATTTTCAGTTTATCAAAATCTGGGTTTAACCGCTTTTGTTCCTCCAATAAATAGTTGTCTGCAAAAGGAGAACCACAGTCCTGGTTGTTTACCTGGTGAATTAATTTTCTGTTCTCGAAATAACTTCTGTCTTCAATAATTTCAAATTTTTCAAAGTCAAAGGCTTGGGAGGCCGAATCATAATAAATAGGTCGATTGTATTTGTAAGACTTCTCAAACACAAATGAAAGTTGTCCCTTCAGCAAATAGTACTCTGTCAACTGCTGAAAGGTTTCACCGTAATGTCGTGTCACAATTTTTTCTAAAACTCCGGTTGAATAATAAAATGTCGCTTCGCCGCCTTCAGTTGATTCCTCAAGTTCTTTTTTTTTTAGTCGAAGTCCATTTTGCGATTGAGTTAATCCGTTTGAAATTTTCCCGAATTGGTTTTAGTCTGTCAGCAAGATATTCGTTGTAAGCAGTATCCTCTTGTTGGAATGTCTCCTTTAAAGTGACCTTGTCAATGTGTAATGTATCAATCTTAGCATTTGCTGATTGCTTAACTAAGTCAGTGTCCTTTTGTGGGGTTGAGTTACAACCAACCAGAAGAAGAGAAGTTATTGTCAGAAAGATATTTGTTACTTTATTTGTCAACGGGATGTTGATTTAAGCTTTTGCATAACATTTAAATATACGAATCTTTTTAACCAACTATTTCTATTCGCTGTCCTGATGTATTCATTGGAAATTGTCAGAATTATATTTGATTTGAATTGATTGCTGTGTCATTTTAGTTGATGTACAATGTTTTGTAGGAACACGCCTTTTGTCGTGGTCCATAGAGGAATTTGCCACAAGGCGAATTCCTACAAAAATCCCGGCTTTTTTGTAAGCCGGGATTGAATTTATTAAATTTTCTCTCTCTAATTTATTTCCGCCATATCCGGTATATCAACCGCTTTATAAGCGCCGGCATCCAATTTCTTTTTTGTTTCTTCAAATGCATTCAATGTTTCATCAATATCGGCATCGCTGTGTACAGCAGTGGGTATAAGGCGGTAAATGATATCGCCCTTGGGGATTACCGGGTACACCACAATAGAACAGAAGATATGATAGTTCTCCCGCAGGTCCATGACCATTTGTGTGGCTTCGGGCACATCGCCTTTCATGTAAATGGGTGTAACAGGGCTATTGGTATGGCCAATATCAAAACCCCTTTCTTTTAAACCGGTTTGCAGGCGGGTAACATTATTCCATAATTTTTCCCTGAGCTCGGGCATGGTCTTTACCATTTCCATACGCTTCAGCATGCCTTCAACGATCATCAATGGCAGGCTCTTGGCAAATATTTGTGAACGCGTATTGTAACGTAAATATTTCAACACATTTTTTGGCCCGCTGATGAAGGCGCCAATACTTCCCATGCTTTTTACAAACGTGGAAAAATAAAGATCAATATCCTTCTGGCAGTCCTGTGCTTCATCTGCACCGGCGCCTGTTGGCCCCATATAACCAAAGCCATGTGCGTCGTCAATTAAAATGCGGAACTCGTATTTTTTCTTCAACTTACAAATTTCTTTTAAAATTCCCTGCTCGCCATCCATGCCAAAAACACCTTCGGTAATTAATAAAATACCGCCGCCATTCTTTGCAGCCAGTTCTGTTGCCCTCGCCAATTGTTTTTCACAATCTGCAATGTCATTGTGTTTAAAAGCAAAACGGTTTCCCATGTGCAGGCGTACGCCGTCAACTATACAGGCATGCGATTCTGCATCATATACTATCACGTCCCTGCGGTTCACCAATGCATCAATACAACTCATGATACCCTGGTACCCAAAGTTCAGTAACATGGTATCTTCGCGGCTGGTGAATTCGCTGATCACTTTTTCAAGTTCTTCATGTTGTGCAGTATTGCCACTCATCATCCTTGCACCCATGGGATTGCCCATGCCGTATTTTGCAGCTGCCTCACTATCTACTTTTCTAACATCAGGATGATTTACCAGGCCCAGGTAATTATTCAGGCTCCATACGATCATATCCTTGCCACGAAATTTCATCCTTGGACCCAGTTCGCCTTCTAATTTAGGGAAGGTAAAATAACCATGAGCCCTGTCCATATGCTGGCCAATGGGCCCGCCGTCCTTTACTAATTTTTCAAATACATCCATATTGATTGTAGATTTTAGATTTACGATTGTAGATTTCCTCAAATGCAGGGATCTTCGCTCTTCTCCTCCAGTTCCCTCTCCATTGTCGCAGACCCCGATTATTTCGGGGGAGAGGGCAGGGGTGAGGTCCTTAGCTTGCGGCAAAAATACAATAATTAAGTATTTATTCAAAACACGGCACATTCAATACAAGCCTTATCTTCATTTCATGAAAACAGGAACAATTCTTATTATTGTTTGTACCGGTTTGTAAAGAAATAAACTGGCTACATTTGCTTTCGAAAATAAGTCTATGATGCGCAGATCTTTTTTACTTTTTACTTTTTACTTATTTACACTTGCTTCTTTTGCTCAAAGAGCTAAGCCCAAACTGGTAGTTGGGTTGGTAATTGACCAGATGCGTTGGGATTATTTATACCGGTACAGTGAATTATATGGAACAGGCGGCTTTAAGCGATTGCTGGGTCAGGGCTTCAGTTGTGAGAACACGATGATACCTTATACACCTACGGTAACTGCAGCAGGCCATACCTGTATTTACACGGGAAGTGTACCAGCCGTGCATGGTATTGTTGCTAACGATTGGGTAGAAAGAGAGACAGGCACTCCTATGTATTGCGCAACTGATACCACTGTAATGCCTGTTGGTTCAGCTACTTTATATGAAGGGCGCATGAGTCCACGCAATATGCTTACCAATACCATCGGTGATGAACTACGGATGGCAAATAATTTCAGGAGTAAAGTGATAGGCATTGCATTAAAAGACAGGGGAGGGATATTTGCGGCAGGACACAGCGCCAATGCTGCTTACTGGTTTGATGAGAAAGTGGGCAGGTGGATAACCAGTACCTACTATACCAATGAATTGCCGAAGTGGGTACAACAGTACAATGACAGGAAGGTACCTGATTCGTTGATGGGCAGCGACTGGACATTACTTTACGACAAATCGAAATACACACAGAGCACAGATGATGAGAGGCCTTATGAAAGAGTGTTGGAGAGTGATAAGGGCAGAACATTCCCGCACAAATACCAATCGGTGATCGGCAGCAATAACTATAATGCTTTCAGAGCTTCGCCATTTGGCAATACCTACACACTTGATTTTGCCAAAGAGATCATTCGTAACGAAAAGATGGGTATGGGTACTGCAACAGATATGCTTTGTGTAAGTGTTTCTTCAACGGATTATATTGGCCACCGGTTTGGGCCCAATTCGATGGAAGTAGAAGATGCCTACCTGCGGCTTGATAAAGAGATCGCTGATTTTTTAATTTACCTGGATAGAACCCTTGGCAAAAATAATTATCTCTTATTCCTGAGCGCCGACCACGGGGCACCACAGGCAAGTGGTTTCTTAAAAGAAAATAAATTTACCAGTGCCGGCTCACTGAGTACAGGAGATATGACAAAAAGATTGAACAGGTTCTGTAAAGAGAAGTTTGGCGATAGTATGCTGGTGA
>JBDSGK010000258.1:0-4304 GCA_039919015.1 Ferruginibacter sp. | reverse complement strand
GCAAAGCATTAACAGAAAGCAACGGTGATTTTGAAGCAGCCATTGATTGGTTGCGTAAACAGGGACAGAAAGTTGCCGCAAAGCGCAGCGACCGTGAAGCCAAAGAAGGTGTGGTAATTGCACAAACAACTGCCGACAATAAAAGCGGTATTGTACTTTGCATCAGCTGCGAAACTGACTTCGTAAGTAAGAACGCAGATTTCGTTGCCTTTGCACAATCTATTGCAGATGCAGCTATAGCCAACAATGTAAAAACTGCAGAAGAACTGAACGCTGTTACCATTAACGGTTCTACCGTTGAACAATTGATCAACGATAAACTTGCAGCTATCGGCGAAAAGATCGCTGTTTCTAAATTTGAAAGAATTGATGCTCCTTTTGTAGCTTCATATATACACGGTGCAAACCGTATGGGTGTTTTGGTTGCTTTAACAAAAGATGCAGCCGGCGCAGGAAAAGACGTGGCTATGCAAATTGCTGCTATGAATCCACTGGCCGTAGATGAAACATCTATATCACAGGAAACAAAAGACAGGGAAAAAGCCATTGCCGTAGAAATGATAAAGGCAGAAGGTAAGCCTGCAGAAATGGCGGAAAAGATAGCCGATGGCAAAATGAATAAATTCTTTAAAGACAATACTTTAATGGCTCAGCCTTTTGTAAAAGACAACAGTAAATCTGTTGCTGATTATTTAAAGAGCATTGACGCTGACTTAAAAGTTACAGCATTTAAGAGAGTAGCTTTAGGTTAATAAGTCTCAAAATATTTAACGAACAACCTTATAACGATCTTATAAGGTTGTTTTTTTTTGCCCCGGCCTGTTTTCTGTTCTCTTTTTACCCGTAATTTTAATTCATGAAAATATATCAATCCTATTTTGAAGAGAACAAAAAGTCGTGGAACAAGCGAACTGCTGTTCACAAGGATTCTGCCTTTTACGACCTGGATTCTTTTAAAAAAGGTAAATCTTCCCTTAATAAGATCGAGCTGGAAGAACTGGGAGATGTAAAAGGAAAAACCTTATTGCACCTGCAGTGCCATTTTGGTATGGATACCATGAGCTGGGCACGGGAAGGCGCTAAAGTTACCGGTGTTGATTTTAGTGATCAAGCAATAGATCTTGCCAAAGAATTAGCTGCTGAATTAAATATACCTGCTGAATTTATTTGTGCAAATGTTTATGACTTAACAGATGCTTCGAAAGTCCCTCCCCTGCATGGATCCAGGGAGGCTTTCGACATCGTCTTTACTTCTTACGGAACCATTGGCTGGTTACCAGATCTGGATGCCTGGGCAGAAATTGTATCTCATTTTTTAAAGCCCGGCGGCACTTTTTATATTGCCGATTTTCACCCGGTACTCTGGATGATGGATGAGAATTTTGAACAGATCAAATACAATTACTTTAATACGGAAACAATAACGGAAGAGATCTCGGGAACTTATTCAGACCGGTCGGCGCCCATAAAGTCAATTGAACACGGCTGGAACCATCCTTTTTCAGAGATCATCAATGCTTTGCTAAAACAGCATTTACAGATAGACCAGTTCAATGAATTTCCGTATTCTCCCTATAACTGTTTCAATAAACTTGAAAAAGGGGACGACAATATGTGGCGGATAAAGGGCATGGCAGAAAAAATGCCGCTGATGTATTCTATAAAAGCAACTAAAACTGCTCCCGATAGTTATCGGGACTATCGGGAATAAAGATACCGTGTACTACGTAGCTTTTGCAGGGAGCACTAAAAATCTTGATCAGCAAATGAGCGAAGTAGTATCTTCGCAAAAAATAAAAACAACGCATGTTACCTAAGTACAAACGAATCCTCCTCAAACTTTCCGGCGAATCTTTAATGGGCGATAAGAATTTTGGATTAGACAGTGAAGTGATCGCACGTTATGCACAGGATATAAAATCGGTATTGGAATTGGGCGTGCAGGTGGCAGTTGTTATTGGCGGCGGTAATATTTACCGGGGTATGAATGAAGCTGAAAGTGGTATTGAAAGGGCGCAGGGAGACTACATGGGCATGCTGGCCACGGTTATAAATGGTATGGCATTGCAGAGCGGGATGGAGAAAGCAGGCATTTATACCAGGCTGCAAAGCGCTATTAAAATGGAACAGATAGCAGAACCATATATTCGCAGGAGGGCCATGCGGCATTTGGAAAAAGGAAGGGTTGTGATTTTTGGCGCCGGCACCGGTAATCCATATTTTACTACAGACACTGCTGGTTCATTAAGGGCAATAGAGATCAAAGCCGATGTAATTTTAAAAGGTACAAGAGTTAATGGCATTTACACAGCCGATCCTGAAAAAGACCCTACCGCAACAAAGTATGAGACCATTTCTTTTTCAGAATGTATACAAAAGAACCTGAAAGTAATGGATATGACCGCTTTCACATTATGCATGGAAAACAATTTACCCATTGTGGTTTTTGATATGAACACGGAAGGTAATTTACTTAAGGTAGTTACCGGTGAAAAAGTAGGAACACTGGTTACCTAAAAAAATAAAACGTATTAGAAAGGGGCTACAATTTTTTGCAGCCCCTTCGCTTTTTAATTTCAGAACTATAGCGTACTTAGATACGATAATATTTCGGGTAAGGATCTTTTAATAGGTACAACACGTACATGCTGGATGAATGAATTTGAAGCCGGCAATTGGGTAATGGCAGATTCGTAACCCAAATAATAATCATCAGCCTGTTTGGAAATAACAACCACGGTGACCAGTTTTCCAACAGGGAGTTTACCGGTAATGAATTTTTTGGTATTCAGGTCACCCTTCATAGCAACGGTTGAACGAATGTCTTTAAATACGGTAAAAGCAATGGTATTGGCATTGGTAAAATACGAAGCCATATCTACTGTTACACTTACTTTAGCAGCAGTGCTCAGATCATATACATGAGCAAGGCTTATCCAGCCCAATTGCTTAGTAAAGATCTCATAAGACTGTGTGCCGGCAAATATTGTATTATTTACCAGGTCCTGGTTGGGTAACCAGTTATATCCCGAGGTATTGGTTTCGTCGCCAATAAATAATTTCATTTGAGGGCTTGTCGGAAGATCAACATAACGGATATTGATCCTGACACCGGGCGCCAGTTGAAGTACCTGTCCATCCTTTTTTAATTTGATAAAAATTTGCCCTGCTGTTACCAGCATACTGTCGTTATATGTAACAGGCTTATTCAGGCGGATCATATCCCCGTTCTTCTTTACAGTCATTAATTCTACCTGCACGTTACCGGTTATCGTTTGCCCGGTTCCAGTTGTACAACAATGAGGAGGAAAAGTTAACTGGATGCCCAAAGGAGTAATAATACTGGCCGTGTTTGCATTAACATTAATGGTATCAATGTATGGGTCCAGTAATAAATTATTCTTAAGAACAGACACAGGCATGGTGGCAGTAACCGTGGTTTGCCAGGTACTATCAGGCCCGTTTGGTTGTCCCGGATCGGGTACAAAAACGTCTATATTTTTTTGACAGGCATTTAATAAGAACCCGCCTGCTGCCAAAACCAATATGAATTTTTTTATCTTCATCACTATCTGTTTAAATAACACGGTACCATTATCAGATACTTCATGTATAATTTTTGCTGCCTGCTATTTTAGATCTAGTCTAATTCCCAACCTTAAACCTGCAGTTTGATATTTTTGTTTCAGCGTACTGGTTTCTTTACTCATGGGTGTAAGATTATACCTGAAATAGGGCTCGGCCATAAGGTGCAACCTGTCGTTAAGTTTATAATAAATAGACGCGGCCCCAATAAATCCTAAACCTGCATTGGTTTTAAACTGGTAAGGTGATGAGCTTTTGCCGGTGGTTATGCTTACCGGGTTTCCGGAAGGATCAAGCACATCGCCGTTTTGCCAGCTGTAAATATTAATAATTACACCGGCATTAATATTGGCGTGCAATTTACCGTTACCCAATTCGTAACCTACAACAATTGGTATATCTATACTCCTGTACCTGTTAATGGTTGTTTTATTCCTGGTTCCTGTGGTTGTATAACTGCATACGGTATCGCCATTTGTATTGATGATATATATTACCTGTATGATATTGCCCTGGCTAAAAGTGAATTTTTCATTTATCTGGCTGTAATTAACGCCACCCCGCACACTCATGGAGTTATTGAAAACTTTAGTATAACGTACACCTGCGCTGAAACCCGATTTGAATTTTGTGCTTTCCTTTCTCTTTTGCAGGTAAGCAGAGTTGCCGGTATCATGCAAACTTCGAATGGCATAATCAGGGCCTCCATAAAATTCAAA
>JBDSGK010000257.1:0-16236 GCA_039919015.1 Ferruginibacter sp. | reverse complement strand
ACCTGCGGGCGGGACAACCTATTCTTATACCGCGGCTATTCAAACCACCCCAACGGGTGGTACCATCACCGGCCAGGGAAGCGGCACGACAAACCCAATAGCACAGACCTTGACCAATACAGGAACTTCGCCTGGGGTGATCCGTTACACCGTTACACCTAGTTATACAAATGCCGGGGTAACCTGTGCAGGTACTGCATTTACAGTTGATGTAACTGTTAATCCTACTGCTACGATAGATCCTGTAGCCAACCGGATATTGTGTAATGGTGCAACCTCAACTGCAATCAACTTCACCAGTCCAACAACCGGAGGCTCTATTGTTTACAACTGGACCAATAGCCTGCCTGGCATAGGCTTAGCGGCTAGTGGTACAGGTAATATACCAAGCTTTGTTGCAGTTAACTTAACCAATGCACCTGTAGTAGCTACTATAACGGTAACACCCACCTATACCAATGGCGGTGTAAGTTGTGTAGGCACACCGATCACATTTACAATAACAGTCAATCCGCCACCGATCGTAGACCCTGTGCCTAACCAGGTGGTATGTAATAACAGTTCAACAGCGGCTGTAAACTTTACTACGCCAACAACCGGCGGTACAGCAGTATTTAACTGGACGAACAATAATACTTCTATCGGATTAGCCGCCAGCGGCACAGGCAATATTGCCAGCTTTACGGGTACCAACCCGGGCACGTCACCAAATGTGGCCACGATAACGGTTATCATGACCTATACCAGCGGAGGTCTGAGTTGTGTAAGCCTTCCTATAACCTTTACGATCACGGTTAATCCAACACCAATAGTTAACCCTGTAGCTAACCAGGTAGTATGTAACGGATCACCTACAGCACCTGTAAACTTTACTAGCCCGACAACGGGAGGAAGCATTGTTTACAACTGGACCAATACGGGTGCCTTTATCGGCCTTGGCCCTAATGGTGCAGGCAATATACCAAGCTTTATAGCAACTAATCCTGGCACGGTACCGGCGATAGCGACGATCATCGTGATACCAACCTATAGCAATGCTGGTGTAAATTGTACAGGCCCGGCCATAACATTTACGATCACGGTCAACCCAACGCCAACAGTGAACCAACCTGCCAACCAGGTATTGTGTAATGGATCTGCAACAGCGGCTGTAAACTTTACTGGAGCAGTAGCGGGAACAGTTTATACCTGGACCAATACCAATACTACTATCGGTCTTGCGGCTTCAGGTACCGGTAATATAGCCAGCTTTACTGCTACCAATGCCACCATTACCGTGCAGACAGCAACAATAACTGTAACACCAACCTATACAAATGGTGGCGTAAGTTGCAGTGGTACACCGGTAAGCTTTACAATAACTGTAAATCCAACACCAACAGTTACCCAACCTGCTAATCAAACAGTATGTGCAGGCAGCACAGTAACGGCGAACTTTACCGGCACAGTAGCAGGTACGGTGTTTACGTGGACCAATAGCAATGCAGCCATTGGCCTCGGTATCACTGGTACAGGTAACCTGAACTTTACAGCTACCAATACTACCGGGGCACCAATTACTGGTACCATCACGGTAACACCAACATTTACCAATGGAGGAATAACCTGCAGCGGTACACCGGTAACCTTTACGATAACGGTTAACCCAACCCCAAGAGTGAACCAGGTAGCCAACCAGGTGCTGTGTAACGGAACACCAACAGCAGCCATAACATTTAGTGGCAGTGTCGCCGGAACAGTTTATAACTGGACGAACAGTGCTCCGTCTATTGGACTTGCAGCAGCCGGCACGGGTAATATAGCCAGCTTTACAGCTACCAATGTGACCAATGCCCCTGTAGTCGCCACGATAACTGTTACACCAGTCTTTACATCAGGTGGCGTAACGTGTACTGGCCCAACGATGAGCTTTACAACAACCGTAAACCCAACACCAGCTGTTAATCCAATAGCGAACCAGGTGGTATGTAACGGTGCAGCAATAGCAGCTATTATAATAACAGGTCCTGTTGCAGGAACGGTGTATAGCTGGACAAACAGTAATACAAACATTGGACTTGTAGGAGCAGGTACTAATACAATACCTGCCTTTACGGCCCTCAATACTACCAATGCACCAATAACAGCCACCATAACAATAACACCAACCTATACCAATGCTGGTGTTAGTTGTTCAGGTACAGCTATCAGCTTTACAATAACTGTTAATCCAACACCAACGGTGAATGCGGTATCTAACCAATTATTGTGTAACGGATCTCCTACTGCTGCTATCAGCTTTACAGGCGCAGTAGCCGGAACTATTTACAGCTGGACGAATAATAATACCACTATTGGTCTTGCTGCATCAGGTACAGGTAATATAGCATCGTTCATTGCAACAAATACAACCAATACGGTACAAACGGCTACCATTACGGTAACCCCATCAGCCGCCAGTTGTGCCGGTGCATCAATAACCTTTACAATTACTGTAAACCCAACACCTACGGTTAACCAACCTGCCAACCAAATTGTATGTCATGGTAGCTTAACATTACCTGTTGTATTTACAGGATCGGTTGCAGGTACTGTGTATAGCTGGACCAACAATAGTCCGCAGATAGGTTTGAATTTGAATGGTACAGGTAATATACCTGCATTTGTAGCCAATAATGCAACACCATTCCCGCTTGTTGCAACCATTACTGTAACACCAACATTTAATAATGGCGGCGTGATCTGTACAGGTGCATCGGTAAGCTTTACCATAACGGTTAATCCTCAACCTAATATTGTGTTTAATATGCCTCCAAGAGTATGCTTAACCGATACGTTAATAACCTTAAGGGCGACACCTGTAGGTGGAACCTGGTCTGGTAATGGCGTTAGCGGTACTACTTTCTCTGCAACTACAGCAGGCCTGGGTGTACACGTCCTTAGGTATACATATACAAATTCCAATGGTTGTACGGCGGTATCTTATTTTAGTATCACGGTTAATGATTGTAAGGAGCGTCACAATGTATTTGCCACAGCAATACGCATTTATCCAAACCCAAGCAGCGGCCAGTTTAATATCCGGTTCCTGAGTGATATTTACAAGGAGTTTAGTGTACGTGTGGTAGATGCGAATGGACGTGAATATAATACGTATCATTTTACCAACCTTGTTTATGGCAGCGTGATACCAATGGACCTGCGTAGACTTGCCAGTGGTACTTACTGGCTGCAGGTTTACAATGCATCAGAAAGAGCTCACTTCCCGTTTGTGATCACGAGGTAACATAATGGGGATCTAATAAATTCAAAGTCCTCTGCATTTTGCAGGGGACTTTTTTTGTCTTGAAGTATGAACTGATGCTGTGCCCGCAATGAAAAGAAGCCAACTGAAATGAATTACATGCTGGATTGGTAGAGCAGATTCAACAAATTCCTATAAGCTGTATTTCTCTTCCAATGTTTTTGCCACCCCGTTCACATCAGTTTCTTCACTCAATTCTTTTACAGATTCATCTATTTCATTTTCCAACCCCAGGTGATCTGCAATTTTTTGAACCATTCTCAAGATCAATGTTGTTTCCTGTTCATCGAGCATGTTTATCTGCAGATCGAGGTTTGCCCGCTTGTCTGCTTCTTTGGTCATTCGGTTTTGACTCATTAACACCAAAAGTGTAAAAAATATCGCTTCCAAAGAAACTACCAGCGTGAGAAAGCTGAACGGGAATGGATCAAAGGGTAAGATCCCGGGAACCATTTCTGTATTGACCAATATCCATCCCGCAAAAAAGACCACATGAAAAATTATTAATGGGGTACTACCCGCAAATCTCGTGACCTTATCAGCTATTTGCTCAGCTGCAGAACGGCTTTGAATTGCTTCCTTTTCAAGCTTCAATATCGTTTCTATATTTTTTTGAACTGTACCTGCTGCTGTACCCTGTTGTTTTAATTGATCTTTATTTTTTTGATTGTCCATGTGCTGATATTTTTTTTAAGAAATTCGAACGTATAGTGCTATTGGTGCCCGGTATCATTTTTTTAGGGATGATCTTTTCCTTTTTGGCTCCTTATTCTTTTTTATCACATCCCAGTATTCTTTTCCATAGCCTACCAATATTTCGGATCCTGCCGGAATATCTGTTATGGCTTTAATAAATACTCTTTTATTTTCGACAGTATAAGCACTGTTATTACCTACTTGTTTTACTTTTTTCAAACCATCGGCATCATTTGCATAATGAGCCAGCGAGGCATTGTTATTCTTTGCATCTATAACATGGTTTTTGTTCACATAATAGATATATGGATTCTCGCCATTATCATGATCCGCATTTTCCCATGTGGTTATCTTACCCTTGTATTCCGTAACCATGCTGTCCTTCGGGATAAGGCATTTGGTAAATAATCCTTTTCCACTACCAGGCAATGTGGACCTTTTTACGATAAGATGCTTTTCATTTTTCATAATAATGATTTACTGAACACTATCAAATTTGCCGCCAGAAGGGCTACTTTTTGGTTGTATAATAAGTTAAAGAAAGATAATTATTTTATCTGTTTGGCACAAAAGTGGAATTATCTAGACAAAAAACTATGAATCTATATACACAGATCACCTGGCTTTTTTTATTAGCGATACCTGTTGCCTGTATTTCATGGACATTCACTCATGAAGAATTGTTTCGGGAACCCAGGGACTACTGTGTTAACCGAAGTAAACATGACAAAACCTTTTTTAAAAGAAAATTCTTTTATCTTTTTACCTGCGAATATTGTTTCAGCCATTACGTTACCATCTTATTTCTTATTTTAACTCACTTTAAACTTCTGTTTAGCGAGTGGCGGGGATATATTATAGCCGGGTTTTCAGTTGTATGGGTAGCGAATTTGTACATGAGTATATTCTCACTTATCCGGCAGAACATAAAGAAAGAAATAACTGAAACAAAAGTATTGGAGAAAGAAGCAGAAAAATAGTACCGGCAGAATCATTATTTGTAGCTTGTTTGGTAAGGGTCATTGGGCAAAAAAATGCTCATTTTGGGTATTCATGGAACAGACCTTTGCATTATAAACCTGCCGCATTTTCTATCAATAATTTAAAAAAGAATAAAAGGCATGATAGCTTGAATCAGCCTTTGGGGTCTTCTGTCATGGCTATTAAAAAATCATTTTTAGAAGGCGGAAACATAGAAAAATTAAGTTTTGTATTAAGTAATTATTAGTAAATTGTCTTTCTTAATGAAACCTAAAAATGCTAATCCCCCCAACATATCAGCAAAAAGTTAAAGACTATTTTAAACAGCAGACCAAGACCTGGGATTATTTCTCAATTGTTCAAAATAAAAAGGACCAGCTTCAGCAATTCAAAACTGAACTACTCAAGAATACTTATAAGTTTGACCCTGAAACAGAAACAGCTATTTATGATAAGGTAAGGTTTGCGAAGGAGAAATTGCATCTGGAAACGCTACCGGTGACCATTTACCAGGCTCAATTTACTGATGAACTTAATGCCAGCATTGTCTATCTTGAAAATGAAGCTCATATTGTATTTAGTGGTCCTGTTACCAAATTACTGGATGAAGAGGAGTTATTGGCCGTAATTGCACATGAATTAAGTCATGTCAGGCTTTATTCTATCCAGGATGGAGAACTGGAAGTAGCGGACAGGATCATTACTGCCATCGCCAACAATTACCACAGTGAAGCTGTCTATTTTGAAACCGCAAGATTATTCCGCTTATACACGGAGATCTTTTGCGACCGGGGGGCTTATCGTGTTTTGGAAAGGATCGAGCCTGTCATTACTTCTTTAATAAAAATATCAACCGGCCTTGAAAAAGTAAATGCAGAAAGCTACATTAAACAGGCGGATGAAATATTTTCTTCTGACAGCAATACCAGTACTGCGGGCCTTTCACATCCTGAAAATTTTATTCGTGCAAAAGCTATCCAGCTATGGCATGAAAAAAAAGAGCTTGCTGAAGAAGAGATCATAAAAATGATCGAAGGCATAAGTGACCTTGACAAACTGGATATTTTTAGTCAGAAAGCATTGACGGACTTTACCAGGAAAGTATTACAGTTATTCCTTAAACCAAAATGGTTCCAGACTACCATGGTGATGAGCCAGGCCAGGCAATACTTTCCTGATTTTGTAGTTGACGAAAAAGCAGTTCTGGCGGATGAACTGGTTGATAAAATGACCAAAGCCCATAGTAGCGTTAAAGACTATTTTAGTTATTTATTGTTGGATTTTGTACTTGTTGACAGCCTCCTTGAAGAAATTCCCGCTGGCTGGGCTTTTCAATTTGCAGAGGATCTTCAGTTAAAAGAAAATTTTGATGTTATCATCAAAAAGGAAATGAAACTAAGCGATAAAAAACTTTCCAATTATAAACAACAGGTTTTATCAGCTTTTCATGAAGTGAAAGAAAATGAAGGCGAACAGATTTATGAAGGCTGATCATTTGAACCGATCCTGCTTAAACTATTAATTTCATCATGGACCAACCCAGCGTGCTATATCATAAATTCCTGGAAACTGCTTTTAACGAAGGCAATTATGCAACTGATGATGTGATCGCATTCCTGTTGCCCCTTTTCGGGGAAGTGCTTGGTTTCCATGAAGCAGGTATGGTTGCTCCCTTCGAAAAAGATGATGTCCTGTTCATTACAGAAAACCGGTTGGACATTGATGAGCAATCGGCACACCCCGGTACTATTGCACTAACCAGGTTGAACGATCTGTTTACTTCCTTTAAATCAAGCAACTTTGATATTATAGGCAAAACAAAGATTGAAGCGGAAGTTGAAGAGGGGTCCTATAAAGTGGAAGACCTGCAGGTACAGTTCAATTCTAATGAGGATCTAAAACATCCGGCTTTTATTAAAGGGTACAATTGTTTTGAAATACTTGTTGGACATCATGATGCGCAATCAGATATTTTTTGCCTGGGCCTGATTTTGGGCAGCATGGCACTTGGCCTGGATCTATACGATGAGGATGACGTAAACCTATTTGCCCAGTATCGCATAAATCCGGTTCAGTTCAATGAACGCATTCATCCTACGATCAGTACACTCATCAGGGAGATGACAGAACTGGACCGCCAGAACCGAACCCAGGACCTTTATGACGTGATTCTCCGGTTGCAACATTACCGTGATTATGATCCTGAAAAACAAACAGACCTCAGCAGTGTGGCAGGGTGGGTAAATAAGCCATTGAAAGAAAGAAGCCAAATTATTCTTAATAAACTGCGTAACCGTTTGTTCGATACGAGTCGCCGTAACCGGCTTTTGTATTATAAACCCAATGCCCGCTTTGTAAACCTTACAGTAAGCAGCGTGCCGATGGTATTACATTATCAAAGCATCCGGCCCGATCTTTTGTTTACCTGGAACAGTGATGTTTCTGCAAAAGTGACTGGCATGAATGAAATTATTCTTAACCGCTATCTACGTTTCGAGGATCATGCATACCTGCCAGGTGCACTGGATAAGATACGCCAGGAAAGTCAACGCGATATACAGGAGTTTGGTTTCAGTCAATTGAAACTGGTGATCTGTTTTTTGAACTGGCATAACCTCAAGGAATCTGCAAATGAAAGAATTCAAAGTCCGCTGCTTTTGATACCGGTTGAATTAAGAAAGATCAAGCGTTTAAAAGAAGATCATTATGCCATGAAAGTATTGGACAATGCAGCAGAAGTAAACCCTGTATTGGCAAACCAGTTAAGGGAATTGTATGGCATTAAGCTACCTGACTTTATTGACCTCGATGATATGAGTCTTGAAAAATTCTACCTGCTGTTGAAAGCACAGGTAGATGAAGCCAACCAGGGGATCCAGCTTCATTATACAGATAAACCAAAAATTAAACTGGTTCATAGTGTTGCCAAACAAACGGTTACTAACTATAAAAAAAGGTTGCGACGTAACGGAGGTGCACTTGATAGTTATAAAAATATTTCTTTCAGCTATCAGCCGGAAAACTATAAACCATTGGGATTAGAGATCTTCAGACAACGCATAGAACCAAGGGCAAGTTATTTAGAGTTCCTCGTGAACGAGGATGTTACAATAGCTTCCAACCAGCTTACGGGTTCCAATACAAAAGAACGTGAGCTGTATCAAATGGTGGAAAGCGAAAGCAACCCATACAGTTGGGATTTTGACGTTTGTAATATTGTACTTGGCAATTTCAACTACAAAAAAATGAGCCTGGTAAGGGATTATAACCAGATCATTGATAACAATATTCAACATACTGTTTTTGAAGCGTTGTTCAGTAATCAGCCCAAACAAATAAAGGAACATGAGTTTGACCTGAACCAGCTTAATGACTGGCATCATGTTATTACAGCAGATCCTACACAAACCCGGGCTATCCTGCAAGGGCGAACCGGGGAAAGTTATATTATCCAGGGACCGCCCGGTACAGGTAAGAGTCAAACCATCACAAACCTGATCGCCGATTTCGTTGCAAGGGGGAAAAGCATTCTTTTCGTATGTGAAAAAAGAGCCGCCCTTGACGTGGTTTATTACCGCCTGAAACAAAATGGCCTGGATGAACTTTGTTGTTATATACATGACAGCCAGGGAGACAAAAGAGCTTTTATTAAAGACCTGAAAGCTACCTATGAGGATTTTAGCAAGCATAAAATGGACCTGCAGGGGATACAAACCCAGCGAAGTGATCTTCTTTTACAAATGAATGAACAGCTGGAAGTTCTTCAGCAATTTCATTCAAACAGTATATCACAACCTGATGTTGCCGGTCTGCCTGTACGGAAACTAATTAACCGGATCATTGAACTAAAACAAAATATTGTTTCACTTCAACCCAAACAACAGGAATTATTACCCGTTTACAGTGAATGGTTGCAGTTTGGTGAAACGATCAAACAATTAAGCCAGGCTTTGGAAGAAACCGGTGCTGAAGCCTCTTTTGCTGAACACCCTTTAAGTAAACTTTCTGATGAAGTGTTTGTTGCCGATCACCCACTTAATCTTTTAGAAAGCCTGGTAAACAATGCAAAGAACCTTTTGAATGAAATAAGCACAGTTACAAAAGAATGTAATATTGAGGCAGGGCATTCAGAATACCTGGAGCAGGTAAAAAACCTGGTTCAGGATGCAGTGCTGTTGCTTCCATTGGCCGAGCATAATAATCTACAGCTTGTTGACAATAGTAACCCTGAGGCGAAAGCATTTGATAAAAAGATCAGTGAGTATAAGCATTCAGGGCTTGAGTTTGAGCAATTGCAACAAGGGAATATCAATTGGAAAAATAAGCTGAGTGAGCAGGACCTGGGCAATGCCATAACAATTGCTGAGAAAAATGAAAGATCATTTTTTAGTTTCCTGAATGGTAGCTGGAGAAAATTAAAAAAACAATTGCAATCGAATTATGAATTTTCAAATCACCAGGTAAAGCCGGCTTATAGTGAAATATTAAAAAAGCTTGAAGCAGAATATAATGCCGGAAATATAAATACTGTGAAAAGAAATGAGTTGCAGCAACAATATCACCTGGACAATGTGGATATCACGTACAGGGGAATTGAGGTCTTGCGGAATAAACGTGGGGATAAGGAGATCGATTACCTGCTTGCACACCCGGCAGCAAACAATATTGTAAAACGGTTACAAAAGTTAAATGGGATACTTCGTGATCTTGAATTGCAGTTGGATCAGTGCCTGTTCAAGTATGACGACAGGCCGATCGGTAGTATCCAGGATGATCTTGAAAGCCTGTCGATGAACGCAAATTGCCTGCAGGACCTTTTGCCGGCATTAAAGCAGTTTGCAGCTTTACCGCCAATATTAAAAAATGCGATCAGAACTATTTCCCTTAACCCGGCGCAGGCTGAAGCCACAATGGCCAGTAAAACCCTGCATCAACTATACCAGCAAAACAAGGCATTTGCAAACACTGATGTAGCGGCTATTGAGAGATCGGTCAAACGGATCGGGCAATGCTATAAACAATTATTAAAATTAAATGCAGCCCTCATCCGTAGTACGATCCGCAAGCGGTTTGTTGAACACATAGAGTTAAGTAATACGGCAATAAGCCAATTGAATATAGAACAGCGGCAATTCAAAAAAAATTATAATGAAGGGAGAAAGATCCTGGAGAATGAATTTGGTAAAAGTATGCGGTATAAAAGTATCCGTGAACTGAGCGGAAAGGAGAGTGGCCTGGTTTTGAAAGATATTAAGCCTGTTTGGTTGATGAGCCCATTAAGTGTCAGCGACAGCCTGCCGCTTGACGTTAATTATTTTGATGTAGTGATCTTTGACGAAGCCAGCCAGATAACATTGGAAGAGGGGATACCGGCATTGTACCGTTCGCCGCAAACCATTATCGTAGGTGATGATAAACAGATGCCGCCGAGCAATTTCTTTACTGCAAAGGCCGAAGACCCTGATGACCTGGAATCATTTGAAGAGGAAGATGCAGGTGAGGTATTAAGTTCAGACGCAGATAGCCTTTTGGTTCAGGGTTCCAGGAAATTAAGCAGTACGATGCTAAGCTGGCATTATAGAAGCCGGTATGAAACACTTATCAGTTTCAGCAACCATGCTTTTTATGATGCTGGGTTGTTGACTATTCCTGACAAAACTATTCACCACAAGGACAAGCAGGTTATTGAAATTTTAAAACCGGAAGAAGCACCGGGGTTTGCGGATCATTTGTATGACCGGAGTATAAGTTTTCATTATTTGCCTAACAGTATATATGAGAACAGGAATAACCAGGACGAAGCAGGCTATATAGCTGAACTTGTAAGAGAACTATTAAAAAGGAAAGCACCCGAAACCATAGGCATTGTTGCTTTTAGCCAGGAGCAACAGCATACCATCGAAGATGCCTTAACGGCATTGGCACAAACAGACAAGGAATTCGAACAATTACTTGAAGATGCTTACAACCGGATAGAAGATGATCAATTTGTGGGCCTGATCATAAAGAACCTTGAGAACATCCAGGGTGATGAACGGGATATTATCATCATGAGTGTATGTTATGGTTTTGATACCCGTAAGAAAATGCTCATGAACTTTGGGCCTATTAATAAGAAAGGTGGGGAAAAGCGACTGAACGTGATCTTCAGTCGTGCAAAGAAACACATGGCAGTGATCAGCAGCATCAAATATCACCATATCACAAATGAATATAATGAAGGAGCAAATTATTTGCGTCGTTTTTTGCAATATGCAGAAAATGTAAGCAGTGGGAATATGGGAATTGCCCGGACGATCCTTGATAGTTTGGTTGTAAACAAAAGCAGCAGTAAAGCTGCATCCGGATTCAATATCGTTTTAAAAGAAATAAAATACCGGTTAGAAAAACTGGGATATGAAATAGATACCCAGGTTGGACAATCAGGCTTTAAATGTTCACTGGCCATAAAAGAAAATCCCGGCGATGAAGAATATACCTTATCTATTTTAATTGACGATGATGATCACTATGGCAACGGGAACCTGGTTGAGCAATATTACCAACGCCCGGCCATCCTGCGTTCTTTCGGCTGGCGAAGTATGCATGTGTTTGCCAAGGATTGGCTTCATCACCCCGAAAAAGTAATGGAAGAAATTGTAAAGCGGTTAAAGGAAATTCCGGTTGCTGAACCGGATGATACCGATGACCTGGTTTTGTATACAACACAAAGTTCAGCAGCAATAATTCCGGTTGAAACACCTGTTAATACTAATTCTACCGGTTCATCAATTGCACTTCCCGGCTTTGAGAATATCCGGTTTGAAAGATTAGTGTACACAGATGAAACAAGTAATAAATTTTGGGAAGTGGGTACCCAGGAAAATAAATTGATCGTTCGTTTTGGGCGTTTGGGTACCAAGGGCCAGGTACAGGTTAAAACTTTTGCAGATGAAGAAAAAACAATTATAGAAAAGGAGAAGATGATGAAGGAAAAAATTGGGAAAGGGTATAGGATGGCTGATACATAAAGGCAAAGCTGGGGTAGACAGAACAAGAATAATTTATTTTCACATGCAATTGATTTATAAAAAAGAAATTATACCAGCTATATTTTTGATATTTGGAATTTCAATCTTTGCTTGGATTTGCAATAGCAACAAAAAAGACAACTTTAATAAAAATGGAGTTATAACCAATGCGTTTGTTACAGGATATAAATATGATTATAGAGGGAGAATAGAAGTTCAATTTAAATTTTCTGCAAATGCTAAAATAATAAAAGGAAATACTGCGTTCCCAGAATTAAAAGGAGGAGCAGAAAAATATTTAATTGACAAATATTTTCCTGTAATTTATATTAATACAAATCCTGAAACAAACGAATTATTGGCTTCGTCAAAAAAGTTTAAAAAATTTTCAATTTCAATTCCGGATAGTTTAGTATGGTTAAAGCAAATAGAACGTTCATGGTAAATGGTTTGTTTAACCCCAAAAAGAAAGACCCTGTAAATATTTGATTTACAAGGTCACTGACTATGTTAGTGACCGCTTTAGGATTATTGCATGATCCTTTCGTGGTGGCCTTACCCAAAGCCCTTCCACCACTTTGTGTCGTGGTCTTTTTTATTTGCCTGCTCTTGCAAGCAAGCTTGCATTGCTGCCAAATAAAAAAGCCCATCGCTTTGCGAGGGCTTTGTGACCGCGTTAGGATTCAAACCTAAAACCTTCTGATCCGTAGTCAGATGCTCTATTCAGTTGAGCTACGCAGCCATATGTATTTTCAATAGTGTTGAGATTCAAACCTAAAAACCTTCTCGACTTGTGTCGGGATGCTCTATTCAGTTGAGCTAAACAACAGTATCTTATTTCCTGACCTCGTTAGGATTTGAACCTAAAACCTTCCCGACCTTATGTCGGGATGCTCTATTCAGTTGAGCTACGCAGCCATTATTTTTTCGGATGGCAAAGATAGGAATTTATTGCTTCCGGTCAAATTACAATCCACTTAAAAATTCTGTGTGTATCAGGTCCACCACTTTCGACAGGCTTTTGGTTTCTTCAAACACTTTTAGCTGCCTGTCGGCCCCGGTGCCCTGTTCCAGCATTTTATGTACATGGCTGATGGCATGGCGGCTGCCCAGTTCGGGCACCACATCATCTACAAAATCTAATAATTCATATATTAAAACCCTGGTATTTACTTCCATTTCTTTTCCAAAATCGATCATACTGCCATCAATACCATAACGGCCGGCCCGCCATTTATTCTCATTGAGCAGTGCCCTTGAGTACATCATGAAATTCAGGTTCTGGCTCTTCAACTTGTATATCTTGGCACAAATGGCCTGGAACAAAGCCGCAATGGTGATCGTTTCCTGAACGGTCATCGGTACATCACATATCCTGAATTCAACGGTATTGAAAAAAGGATGCACCCTAAGGTCCCACCATATTTTTTTGGCATTATCAATACAGTTGGTCTTAACCAGCAGCTTGATATAATTATCATAGGCCTCAATACTGTCAAAATAATCAGGGATACCGGTACGGGGGAATTTATCAAATACTTTTGTACGGAAGGATTTATATCCTGTTGTTCTGCCTTCCCAAAAAGGGGAGTTGGTGCTTAATGCAAAAATATGAGGCAAAAAATAACGGGCAGAATTAGCAATATGAATAGCCATTTCACGGTTGTCCATACCCACATGTACGTGCAACCCAAAAATAAGATTACTGCGGGCAGCTTCCTGCAATTCATTTACAATTTCATTATACCGTACGTGTTCAGTGATCAATTGCCTTTCCCAATGGCTGAACGGGTGTGTACCCGAGGCTCCAACCCAAAGCCCCAGTTCATCTGCAATACCACTGATGGTCTTGCGTAATGTGCCAACATCGATCAAAGCCTCATCAATGTCCTGGCAAATATCAGTGCCAACTTCCACCACGGCCTGGTGCATCTCGGCCTTTACTTTGTCTTTAATAACTTTTTGGCCTTCCTGCACAATTTTCTGATCATGACTTTTAAGTTCCCTGGTTTCAGGATCTATGACCATGTATTCCTCTTCAATGCCAAGGGTAAAATGTTTGTAAGATATGTTTGCCATGCGTGTTAATTAAGGATTTATGAGATTGATGCTGGATACTAGATACTGGAAACATGCTGAAACCTGAAAACGTTTTCATTCATTGAACCCCATCCAGTATCCAGTATCAGGCATTTCGCTATCATTTATAAAGTTTCTTCTTCGCCGCACTCTTCTTGATATATTCTCCCCAGGTTAAATTGTCTGTATTTTCTTTATGTTCCATTGCTTTTTCAATGGCATAGGTAGCTGCTGTTTCAACAACCCAGTCAAAATTTTCCTGTCCCACACTGCTTACTTCTGCATCTGGCGCAGGGTTACAAAAATCAATGGCATAAGGTACTCCGTCCCTCAGGGCTAATTCTACTGTGTTAAAATCATAACCCAGGTAATGGCAGATACGCAGTACAATATCTTCCATTAATTTATATCTTTCTGCATCAGGTTTAAAATCGGCAACATAACGCAGGTGATGCGGATTGCGTGGTTCGTAAGGCATAATGCGAACGTATTTTCCACCAATGCAATAACACCTGTAATATTCATCAAATTTGATCTCTTCCTGCAACATCATAACCAACTGTTCTGTTTCCGCATGTTTTTCAAAGAACTCTTCCATGCTGTTCAACTGGTAAACACTTTTCCATCCGCCGCCCGAAAAAGGTTTCATGTATGCAGGAAATCCGATATAATTAAAAATACCTTCCCAGTCCATGGGATAAGCCAGGTTGGAAAAAGATTCTTCGCTGGTATCAGGTGGCAGATCCCTTGATGGAAGGATAACCGTTTTGGGAACGGGTACATCTATTTTTGTAGCCAGGCAATTATTAAAGAATTTCTCATCGGCACTCCACCAGAAAGGATTATTGATGACCGTAGTACCACACAAAGCAGCATTTTTTAAAAAGGCCCTGTAAAAAGGAACATCCTGCGAGATGCGGTCAAAAATAACAGCGTAACCGGAAGATTCTCCCTGCATTACTTTGTCAATGCGAACGGCTTCTGCCATTACGCCATCAATTTTTTTACTGTTCACCCTTTCAATGAATGCCTCGGGAAAGCTTCTTTCTTTTCCAAATAATACGCCTATTTTCTTCATAGTAGTTATTTTTATTTTTTAATCTTCCGTGTAATGATATATATACCTGTTCAAATATATTTTTTCGCAGCCAATAAAACAAATTATGTTTTAAAATAACGAAAGGAGCGGCGGGCAATTATTTGAAAGGAGAGGATTGCCCCAAAATTAACTGCTATTTCGTATTTTTGTACATATGTCATCAGTTAAGGCCGCCAATATTTTAGTTGAGCATCATATTATCCCTTCGGTATTATTAAATCGTGAAGTTAAAGTTGATTTTTATTTTCCTCCGCAAACGGCACAATCCTCAAACCTGAGCCTGTTATTAATTAATGACGGGCAGGATCTGGTGACGATGAACTTTGAAGAAATTTTGGGGGAGTTGTACGAAGCCGGATCCATCAGTGATCTTTTTTGTGTAGGGATACACTGTTCCAAAGATAGAAAAAATGAATACGGCACTGCCAAATACCTGGATTATAAGGGGCGTGGTGCAAGGGCTGCATTATACAACCGTTTTATCCTGGGAGAATTAATACCTTATATCCGCCAGACTTTATTTATCTATTCATTTAAAGAAAAATGTTTTGCAGGTTTTTCATTAGGCGGGTTGTGTGCACTGGACATGGTTTGGAACCATCCTTTGGAATTCAGCAAAGTTGGTGTTTTCAGTGGTTCTTTATGGTGGCGTGATAAGGACCAGGATGATGCGGATTTTGATGAAAATATCAACCGCATCATGCACAGGCAGGTACAGGAAGCCAAACATTTTTATCCCTGGCTTAAATTCTTTTTTGAAGTAGGTACTTTAGATGAAGTTGCCGACAGGAACAACAACGGTGTTATTGATTCGATCGATGATACGTTAAGCTTTATTGATATCCTTATTGATAAAGGCTATGACCCGGATGGGGCCATTAAATTTTTGCAATTAAAAGATGGCCGCCACGATGTTCCAACCTGGGCAAAAGCCTTTCCGGAATTTTTAAAATGGGGGTGGGGAAGTTAGGAGTTAGGAGTTAGGAGTTAGGAGTTAGGAGTTAGGAGTTAGGAGTTAGGAGTTAGGAGTTAGGAGTTAGGAGTTAGGAGTTAGGAGTTAGGAGTTAGGAGTTAGGAGTTAGGAGTTA
>JBDSGK010000256.1:0-4345 GCA_039919015.1 Ferruginibacter sp. | reverse complement strand
GTACGATATCCCTTTTGGTAAAGTACAATTGATCAGGGTTCCTTATTTCACTGATATAACTGTTACCGATACCTTAACCTGTTTACCGTGGGATGGAAACAAAGGCGGGGTTTTGGTATTTAATGTTTTGAATACGATAACTTTAAACCAGGTGATTGATGTAAGTGGCAAAGGGTTTAAAGGTGCTGCAGGCTATAACCCGGGAAATGCAACGCTTACCTGTTCAGAAAATAATTATAATTATCCAACCAATACTATACTGGCAGCCAGGAAAGGGGAAAGTATTACCAGCATTTCCGATAATATTATTTGTGGTAAGGGAAGCCCTGCCGGCGGTGGTGGCGGAGGTTTGGGCCATAACAGTGGCGGAGGAGGAGGAGGTAACGGTGGTGCAGGAGGCTTTGGAGGCTACCAGTTGGAACCCTGCGGCAATGCACCTTTTAATAACAGGGGTATTGGGGGCAAAAATCTAAACTACAGCACAGCTGTTAATAAAGTATTCATGGGTAGTGGTGGTGGTGCAGGCCATGCCGATAATCCTGGAAATATTCCACCGGCAGGTGGAAATGGAGCCGGTATCATCATTATTTCTGCAGATAAAATTCAATCGAATACCAAAAAAATAGTTGCCAATGGTGTAAATGGGCTGGCATGTTCAATTCCATCTTCTCCCGATTGCCATGATGCTATGGGCGGTGGAGGTTCAGGAGGAACTATACTAATTAGCATAAACCAATTTTTGGATAACTCAACAATTGAGGCTAAAGGAGGAAAAGGTGCAGATATGGTTGGGTCTGTTCCTGTGGGAGGACGAATTGGTGCTGGCGGCGGCGGCGGTGGTGGAATTGCATTTTTAAAATCCGGAACTATCCCGGCCAATTTAACAATCACTAATACGGGTGGTGTAAACGGTGTTTTAACAACAGATGCAAATAATCCCTGGGGTGCAACTCCCGGTGCTGCGGGTCAAAATCTTTTCAATCTTGTTTTACCTGTTGATATTGTTCCCTTTCAAAAAAATATTGATTCTGTTCGTATCAGGGATAGTTTATTAAGTTGTAATGGTTTTGATTTTAAAGGCCTTGCCTATGTCAATACCAACCCTATAGCAACCTGGCAGTGGTATTTTGGTGATGGCGGACAGGCCAATACACAAAACACTTCACATGCTTATGCAGCAGCCGGAACCTATACCGTAAAATTGATCGTTACTGATATCAATGGTTGTAAAGACAGCACATCCAAAGATGTAAATGCACTCCCTGGCGTTAGTGCAAACGCCGGCAGCGATACTTCTATTTGTTCTAATGGAACAGTTTCAGTAATGTTGAACGGAACAGCTGTTGGTGGGCCTTATTTATGGTCGCCGGCCATTTATCTCAATAACCCCAACATTCAAAATCCAACTGCTACCATCAGCAGCACAACTACTTTTTACCTGAATGTAACAAATGGCGCAAGTTGCACAGCTGTTGATTCTGTTACCATTTATATTAACCCGCTTCCACTGGTAGATACAAGGCCTGATACGGCCATTTGCCAATCAGCTACCCTTGTGCTAAGTACCAATTCCAATGCTGCAACCTTTCAATGGAACCCTCCTGCTTATGTAAGTGACCCAACTATTGCAAGTCCTAACTTTATTGGTAATTCTTCTGGTTGGGTGTATGTTACCGGCACTACGGCATTGGGATGCGCTGCCACAGATAGCCTTTATGTTACTGTAAATCCACTACCGCTTGTAGATACAAGGCCTGATACGGCTATTTGCTTTTCTTATCCCCTTGTACTAAACACCAATTCCAATGCAGTGACCTTTCAATGGAGCCCGGCTGCTTACGTAAGCAACCCTACAATTGCAAGTCCTGCTTATATCCATACTGCTTCTGCATGGGTATATGTTACCGGCACTTCCGCATTGGGTTGCCCGGCTACAGACAGCCTGTTTGTGACTGTAAATGCGATCCCCCTGGTAGATACAAGAGCAGATACAGCCATTTGCCGGTTCTCTGCCCTGGTGCTCAATACCAATTCCAATGCAACTACTTATCAATGGAGCCCGGCTGCTTATGTAAGCGATCCAACTATTGCAAGCCCTAACTATATCAATAATTCTTCGGCATGGGTTTATGTTACCGGCACTACGGCATTGGGTTGCTTTGCCAAAGACAGCCTGTATGTTACTGTAAATCCATTACCGGTTGTTCAAACAATTGCTGATACTATTTTATGCCAGGATATAAATATCACCTTAACCACAACCGGGGCACAAACCTATTCCTGGAGCCCGGCCATTGGCCTTAGCGATCCAAACATAGCGAGCCCTGTTTTTTCAGGGAATACCGGTCAAACTTATACTGTTACCGGCACAGATATTAATGGCTGTAAGAACACCGACCAGGTATCGATCATCGTCAAAACCCCGGCCTTATTTAATGCGCCTCCGTCGTTTACAGTTTGCGGACAACAAACCGTACAGCTTGATGGCAATAATGGAATAAATGTTAGTTATTTATGGAGCCCGGCTACTTATCTTTCCAATGCAACCATTAGAAATCCACTGGCCAATCCACCGCAAACAACTTTATACACTTTGGTGGTTACTGACAATGTATGTGGGTTCGACAGCACATTCACAACACTATTAACGATCATACCTGCGCCGGTTGTTAATGCCCGTAAATCAAATGATATTGATTGTGCTTTTCGTTCTGCCACGCTTACTGCCTCGGGTGGTAATCAATATTTGTGGTCACCATCAACAGGATTAAATGATCCAACAAGTGCCAACCCCATAGCAACACCTGCAACTACTCAAACCTACACAGTGCTGGTAACAAATGGTACAGGTTGTACCAATACCGATACGGTTACCGTGTTTAATAAAAGAGCTGCCAGTTTAGGACGTTATATGCCCAATGCATTTACACCTGACGGCAATGGGAACAATGACTGCTATGGTTTAAAGAACTGGATGTATATTCAGCAACTGCAGTTCTATATTTTTAACCGCTATGGTGAACAGGTTTTTGGCACTTCCAATCCAAATACCTGCTGGGATGGCACGTATAAAGGGAAACCTGCGCTGGCAGGCACTTATGTTTATGTTATCAAAGCTCAAACAAGTTGCGGCCTGGAAGAACAAAAAGGTAATTTTATACTCATCAGGTAAGTAAATTAACAAACCCCTTACGGATTAAATCTTCATAATACCGGAAGATGCTTAATTTTATCAAATTAACTTCCGGTTTTTTTATATGAAAAGATTACTATGCTGCTTTTTACTGATCACTCAATTTTGTTTTGCACAGGTAAACCTGGATAAGGGTTTACAGGCCTACTACCCTTTTGATGGTAATGCCAATGACAAAAGCGGTAATAACAATAACCCTACATTCAATAACGCAACCATAACCACCGACAGGTTTGGTAAACCCAACAGTGCCTATCATTTTAATGGTGCGTTTCAATACATGCGTATCCCAAATAAACCTTCCCTGAATTTCGGTTCAGAGATCTCCCTGTCTGTTTGGGTAAGGCCAACCGGTTTTTATTACGATATCTGTCACGCCAGCCAGCTCATCAGTAAGGGTGGCGGTAATTACAACCCCGGTAACTATGCACTCAGGTTTGATGATGCACTTTACTCATCAGGTACGGGATGTAATGGGTCTTTATGTGATACACTGCATCAAAATTTCAGGGGAACGGGCACTGTGCTTAGTCCATATGGCGGTGATTTTATTAAAAAAGATACATGGTACAATGTTTTGTATACCAATGATGGCAGGGTTGCAAGACTATATGTTGATTGCGAATTAAAATACTCCGTTGTTTTTCCCGAGACCTTTATCAATACGGAGGACCTGTTCTTTGGCAAGTCTGACGACGATTTTTTCCCATTTTGGTTAAACGGCGACCTGGATGATATCAGGATCTATAACCGGGCATTGAATGACAAAGAGATATTCCAGTTGTGCAATGAAAGCAAAGAACCAAAAAAAGATCCTCCTCCTGCTTTGGCAAAACCGCTGGAGATACAACAAAGAAATAATGAACTGGTAAAGGAAATAACGGTTGACAATGATTCACTTTCTGTGACCCTGTACGATAATGCAGAAATAGATGGCGACAGCATCACCCTGATATACAATGATGAAATTTTAACAACCCACAAGCGGCTTACAGATAAACCACTTACGTTCATTATTAAGATCAAGCCGGGCAATAGCCGGAACGAACTGATCATGTATGCCGAAAATTTAGGCAGCATTCCTCCCAATACTGCATTAATGGTTATTTACGACGGCAAGAAAAGGTATGAACTGAATATTAAGAGTACGGC
>JBDSGK010000255.1:0-6033 GCA_039919015.1 Ferruginibacter sp. | reverse complement strand
CAGCAAATGTTTCGGGGTGTATGGTAAAATTTAACTGGCTTGCAAAACGAATGGCCCTCATCATCCTCAGGGGATCATCACTGAATGTTTGAGCCGGGGTTAAAGGTGTTTGAATGTTTTTTAATTGAAGGTCCTTAATGCCATTAAATGGATCCACCAATTCACCAAAGCCCGCCTGTCCGGTAGGCAGGTCTGCTTTATTCAGGCTGATGGCCATGGCATTGATGGTAAAGTCGCGGCGGTTTTGGTCATCCTCAATAGTACCGCTTTCAACAGCAGGCTTGCGACTATCATAACTGTAACTTTCTTTACGGGCACCTACAAATTCTATAGCCCCATCCCAACCCTTCCCCGAAGGGGAAGGAACTGAAGTATTGGAAAAGTTAGATTGCTCAAGTATATTTTCTTTTTCTCCGGCAGAAAAAAATATTTTTATCTGTGCCGTACCAAAATTCTTAAAGAAATTCACTTCAGGCTGTGGAGTGAATTTTTCAGCAACTTTTGCTGCCAGTTCAATGCCATCACCTACACAAACAATATCCATGTCTTTCGTGTTCCTGCCCAGGATCTTATCCCGTACAAATCCTCCGATCAAATAGCAGGGCATGCCCAGTTCTTCTGCAGAAAGGGCTATCTTTTGTAATACTTCCAGTTCTTTATCGGTACATTTAATATACATGGATTGCAAAAGTAAGGATTAGCCGTTAGCTATTAGCTGTTAGCCATTAGCAATGTGCCCAGGCTAACAGCTAATAGCTAATTGCTTTTAATACTGGCACCAATATTGACCCTATACAAACCCACACAAAAAAAGTCAATAAACTTTGGGTTTTGACATTTTGACTATATATTGAGAAGACTATGGATAAAAAGTTTTATTTGCAGGGACAGGAAGACGAAATGGAGTTCATGCCGATCATTCCCCTTAATGAAGATGATGATGGAAGTGCTGATGATCAGCCTATTCCAGATAATATTCCCCTTTTAGCTTTAAGAAATACAGTACTCTTTCCCGGGGTAGTAATTCCGATCACGGTTGGCAGGGATAAGAGTATTAAAGCAGTAACTGACGCATACAAGACTGACAAATTGATCGGGGTAGTGGCACAAAAAGACAGTACGGTTGAAGAACCAACTGTCAGTGATCTTGAAGATATTGGTACCGTTGCAAAAATTGCGAAGCTGATCAAAATGCCAGATGGCGGAACCACGATCATCATCCAGGGACGTAAGCGTTGCAAGATCGATGAGATAACCACTGATGATCCATATTTCAAAGCTAAAATAACCGTATTAACGGATGAGGTTTTAAAAGATGATCCTGATTTTGATGCCATGATCGGCAGTATTAAGGACCTGGCGGGACAGATCATTAACCTCTCTCCCAACCTGCCCAGTGAAGCAGCCATCATTTTAAAGAATATTGAGAACCCCTCCTTCTTAATTCATTTTGTAAGCAGTAATTTAAACAGCGATATAAAAGAAAAGCAGCGCTTGCTGGAGATCAGCAATATCAAAGCAAGGGCCGAACTGCTGATGAATTTAATGCAGACTGAACTTCAATACACCGAACTTAAGAATAAAGTAACCAATAAAACCAGGGCCGAACTGGATAAGCAGCAGCGTGAATACTTTTTACAACAGCAGATGAAGGCCATCAAAGATGAACTGGGCGGCGATAATGTGGCTGAAGTAAAAGAGATGCTGAAAAAAGCCGAGCATAAAAAATGGCCCGCTGCTGCAAAGGAAATGTTTACCAAGGGCGCTGAAAAATTAGAGCGGATGCATCCATCCACACCTGACTATTCAGTGGTGTATAACCACCTGGACCTGATGCTTGACCTGCCCTGGGATGAGTACACCAAAGATTCCTATGACCTGAAGAAAGCTAAAAAAGTGCTGGACCAGGATCACTATGGTATGCATAAGATCAAAGAACGCATTTTAGAATACCTGGCCGTTTTAAAATTAAAGGGTGATATGAAATCACCGATACTTTGTTTTTTGGGCCCGCCGGGTATTGGTAAAACCAGCCTGGGAAAAAGTATTGCTGCTGCCATACAAAGAAAATATGTACGGGTGAGCCTCGGCGGATTACATGATGAGAGCGAGATACGCGGCCACCGAAAAACCTATATCGGTGCTATGCCAGGCCGTATCCTGCAATCCATACGCAAAGTAAAGTCAAGTAACCCAGTGATGATACTGGATGAGATCGATAAGGTTGGCAACGATCACCGTGGAGATCCTTCTTCAGCACTGCTGGAGGTTTTGGACCCGGAACAGAACAATACTTTTTATGATAATTACCTGGAGCTGGAATATGACCTCAGCAAGGTTTTATTCATTGCTACGGCAAATAATTTGAGCAATATTCCTGTTGCTTTAAAAGACAGGCTGGAGATCATTGACCTGAGCGGTTATGCCGTGGAAGAAAAGATCGAGATCGCCAAACGGCATTTAATGCCCAAGCAAAAGGAAATGCATGGACTTACAAATATCAGTTTTAAATTAAGCGATACGGTACTGGAAAAAATGATCCAGGATTATACAAGAGAGAGTGGCGTACGGGAATTAGACAGGCAGTTGGCCAGTGTTATGCGTTACCAGGCAAAGGAATATGTAATTAAAGGAAAACTAAAAGCCACCATTACCAATAATGATATAGAAAAGATACTGGGCAAAGCAAAATACAGTAACGACCTGTATAAGATCGCCAATATGCCCGGTGTTGCAGTAGGCCTTGCCTGGACCTATGTAGGTGGCGATATCCTGTTCATTGAATCGCAGCTAAGTGATGGAAAAGGAGAACTGAAACTGACCGGCAACCTGGGTAACGTAATGAAAGAAAGTGTGAGTACCGCTTTTACCTACCTGGAAGCTAATTGTAAAAAATTAGGATTAGACATAGAAGTGTTCAATAAAAAAGATGTGCATGTACATGTACCCGAGGGTGCTGTACCGAAAGATGGGCCAAGTGCGGGTATTACCATGTTATCGGCCCTGGCCAGTGCTTTTACCGGCCGCAAGATAAAACCTTACCTGGCTATGACTGGTGAGATCACTTTACGTGGACAGGTTTTGCCTGTTGGTGGAATTAAGGAAAAAGTGTTGGCAGCTCGCAGAGCTGGTTTGAAGGAGATCATCATGTGCTGGCAGAACGAAAAGGACGTTGAGGAAATAAACCCTCAATACATAAAGGGTATTAAATTTCATTATGTGAAGAATATGCTGCAGGTGTTGGAAATTGCTTTAACATAATATTTATTGAACCCACAAACCTTTAGCAACAATTCATCGTATATACCCTTGTTAAGCTCCAACTGGTTTCATGTTGGTTGTTTTAAGGGTTAAAGAAATTCCCTCTGATTCTTCAGGGGGAATTTTATTTTAATCTATTTAGTAACCATTATCTTTTCCGCTCCATCCAGTCCAGTTCTTTTTTTGTAGTAAATGCCTGGATGATGGCTATCAGGAAGAGCCCGCCTACATTACCGGCTAAATAAGCAAGGCTGAAACATTTGTAGCCGGTGATCTCGATATTGAATTTGGTGAAGAAGGAGATCATATCGCTTACCAAAACAACCACATTAATTACCATACCTGCAACAAAAAGAATTTGTGAGATCATTCGTACTGCTGCAACCGGGTGTTGTTTGGTTCTTTTAAAAAAAATGACATACACTGCGGAAAAAAGTGCCGGGGCAAGTGTTATAACCCCCAGCCCAAAAATAATATCAACATAGCTGGAAGAAACCAATTTGGAGATACCATAAAATGCTGCAACGATCAGCCCCAACAATACCGGCACAGCAAGGAACATCAAAAAAATGATCGCGTAAAGTTTTGAATATTTGACGAACCTGTCTTCCATAATGGTCTTAACTTATTTAAAATAGCTCAGGTTTGTTTTTGGCGATATTGCCAACAGGGTTTCGTACATCAGCCTGATCGTATTTTCAATATCATCTTTGTGGATCATCTCTACCGTGGTATGCATATACCGCAATGGGATTGAAATTAAAACTGAAGGACAACCGTCGTTTGCATAGGCAAATGAATCTGTATCCGTACCCGTACTCCTGCTTACTGTATTAAACTGAACAGCTATTTTATTTTTAACGGCAGTAGCCTGAACAATATCCAACAGCTTGTTATGCACGGCCGGGCCATAAGTAAGTGATGGACCTTTGCCACAACTGCATTCTCCCTGTATCATTTTATTGATCATGGGTGTTGTCGTATCATGTGTAACATCCGTAATGATGGCAATATCAGGTTTGATCCTGCGGGCGATCATTTCTGCACCACGCAAACCAATTTCTTCCTGCACGGCATTTACAATGTATAAAGCAAAAGGCAGTTTTTTCTTATTGGCTTTCAGTAAACGGGCCACTTCAGCTATCATAAAACCACCAATGCGGTTATCAAATGCACGCCCGATCAAATAATCATAAGCCAGTTCTTCAAAGCCATCTTCGTAGGTGGCCACTGCGCCGATGTGAATGCCCAGGGATTCTACTTCTTTCTTGTTACGGGCACCGCAGTCTAAAAATAAATTCTCCACTTTTGGTTGTGCTTCTTTTGAATCGGTATTATTCATCCGGGTATGAATAGCAGGCCAGCCAAAAACAGCTTTTACCGGGCCTTTTTTTCCATGAATGAGGACCCGCATGGACGGTGCGATCTGGTGATCCACTCCCCCGTTACGTTTCAGGTAGATCAGCCCTTCCGGAGAAATATAATTCACGAACCAGCTTATTTCATCAGCATGGGCTTCGATCACCACTTTAAAACCGGCATTGGGATTTATAACGCCAACTGCTGTGCCATATGGATCAGTAAAATGGGTATCGATGTAAGGCTTTAAATATTCAAGCCATAGTTTTTGTCCCCCACTTTCAAATCCTGTTGGTGAGGCATTGTTGATATAGGTTTTTAAAAAACCGTAAGATTGATCGTTGAGGATGCTCTTAGATCTTTTTGATTTAGCCATAATAAAGATTTAATTATCGCAAAATTACTTAAATACCGGCTATGTATGTTGCTAAAGCCGAAAATAACATCAATCCATCCACAATAAAATAATAAAAAAGATAACTACGCTTTTTAGCCGAGTAAAAATATACGGTTAATAAGGCCAGGGTAGAAATTTGCAGGGCGATGGATTGGCTAAAGGTGATGCCATATGCTTTATAAAAAAAGTTAGAAGTAAAAAGTACAGCGAAAATAATATAGATAAGACCCCTGAGAACGGCCGGCTTCAGGTCGGTAGCCAGGCTGTGTAAACCACGCATTTTATCCACGGCTATATCCCTGTTATCAAATATGATGCAAAGCATCAGCATGAACAGGAACCGCCTGCTGATAATGAACAGGTCGGCATTATCCAAAAGCCAATAAGATTTTTGTATGGGAATAAAAGCGGTCACATATGCCCAGGTAAATGCGAGTAAGATCGTTTTTAATACCCCTGCCTTCCTAGTAAATCGCAGTGCCTTTACCGGCAAAAGCGGAATGGCGTATATTACGGTAAGGAAAATGGCCGTTGCAATAAACCCTACAGGCAATGAAGAACGATACAAACAATAGAGTAAGCCCGCTACAGCAATCAGCAAAAGCCCGAAGCCTGCTGCTTCCTTTTTCAACAATTGTAGTAGCGGCTTATTTACTGCAAAAGAAAACTTGCTTAATATCCAGTAAAAATTATAACTGCAAAGCGTGGCAAAAAAAATAAACCCGTACATGAACAGGTTATTATCCAGGTGCAATAACTGTCCTGTTTGAAAAGCCAGCGCTACAGCACAAACTGAAATAAAGATGGAATGTGATAAGATGAAATGAAGCCATTTCATTAAAAACAGGTAAAATAAACAGGGTCGGGAGTTACAATAATGTTACTCTTGTTCTTTGCAAAATCTTTTACATAAAATTCAAAGTACAAAGTATCGGTATGTAAAGGGAACCCGGGCAGCGACCTGCATTTAAGTACCTTGGTGATGGTTACATCAATATTGGCCTGGAAATTACTTT
>JBDSGK010000254.1:0-3491 GCA_039919015.1 Ferruginibacter sp. | reverse complement strand
AAATGGATTTATCTAATGGCTGGGTTTCCGTTAGCTTTGCTGGGTAAAATAGTTTTATGAATGTTATAATCACAGGCGCATCTAAGGGACTGGGAAAAGCAATAGCTGAAGCATTTGCACAGGATGGACAGGGTCATCATTTTTTTATTTGTTCCAGGAATGCCACAGCGCTTGAACAAACAGCAAAGCAATTGCAGGAACGTTTTCCAACGATCAATATGCACAGCAAAACCTGTGATGTGGGCAATAAAGATCAACTGAACGATTTTGTGAACTGGATCATGAGTTTGACAGACAGGGTTGACATTTTGGTAAATAATGCCGGGCTGTATTTGCCCGGCAATGCGGCCGGCGAAGATGATGGTGTACTTGAGCAATTGATGCAGGTAAATACATACAGTGCCTATCATTTGACCAGGCTGATCCTGCCAGTCATGATGAAAGCGAATGCTTCGACAGGCTCAGCAGGGCATATCTTTAATATCTGTTCCATTGCTTCATTGCATGCATATCCCAATGGCGGTGCTTACAGCATCAGCAAATTTGCTATGTACGGGTTCAGCAAAAACCTGCGGGAAGAAATGAAGCCACACGGTATAAAAGTAACGCATGTATTGCCCGGCGCCGCCCTTACCGATAGCTGGAGCGGCAGTGGCATTGATCCACACAGGATCATGGAAGCATCTGATATCGGGAAAATGGTTTACGCTGCTGCACAACTGTCTCCACAGGCATGCGTGGAAGAGATCATTTTGCGTCCCCAGCTGGGAGATCTTTAAGCCTCACCCCAACCCTCTCCCTTAGGAGAGGGAGTTGAGTTTAACAATATATTTCCACCGTTTATACTTTGTGACTTTACTTAACAGCCGGCAATCCGTTATTTTTGTTTGTTATTATGCGACCAGGGTTACAAAAAATACTTTTATCTCTTTTTTTACTCACGGGGTATTGCGCCCATGCACAGATAAAATTTTCAGCTACCATAACACCATCCGAGATCGGGAAAAATGAATATGCACAGTTAAAGATCATGGTTGAGAATGCCATGGAAGTAACACAGATCGTTCCGCCTGACCTGAGAAATTTTATCATCATAAGCGGTCCAAACCAGGAGAGTGGCGTGACTATGATCAATGGCGCGGTTAAAAAATATATCGCCATCAATTTTATTTTAAAACCAAAAACTACTGGAGTTTTTACCATTCCTGCTTCACTGGCAAAAGCCGATGCCGGCGATTATAAAAGCAATAGCGTTAAAATAAAAGTTGTTGCAAAAACTACGGGTAATACTGCCGGTGCAAATGCATTCAGCTCTCCGTTCAGCGGTATGGATCCCTTTGCCGAGCCTGCGCCGCGTTCATCTTACAATGATTTTATTTTACGCAGGGGCGAAAATCCGGTTGATAAGATCAACAGGAATATGCATGTGCGGGTGGAGATCGATAAAAGATCATGCTATGTTGGCGAACCGGTTGTTGCTACTTATAAACTGTACACCAGGTTAAAGAGCGAAAGCAACATGATCAAGAATCCATCCTTTAATGGATTTTCTGTGCTTGATCTTCAACAACCCAATGATTTGAGTTATCATGTAGAAAAATTTGAAGGAAGGGAATATAATGTTTACAATATCCGTAAAGTGCAGCTCTATCCATTATTGGCGGGCAACCTCGAACTGGGCATTGTGGAAATTGAGAACAATGTGCAATTTGTTAAAGCCGAATATTTTGACCGGCAGCAGGATGCTTTTAATATTTTCAGGGACCTTTCAGAGCTAAATATCCCGCCCGAGGGAATGGAGATCCACAAAGTGAGTTTACAAAGTAAACCTTTAACGGTACTTATAAAACCCTTGCCGGATGAAAATAAACCTGTAGGCTATAAAGGAGCAGTAGGCAGGTTTATTATAGATGCCAGGGTTGAAAATAATAATTTCAGTACCGATGACGCAGGCAAACTGACGATCATTATTTCGGGCGAAGGTAACCTGCAAATGATCAATGCGCCTGAAATTACCTGGCCCGCCGGCATTGAAGGTTTTGATCCGAAAGCAACAGACGACCTGTTTAAAGGTACCGTTCCGGTAAGCGGAAGAAAAATATTTGAATTCCCGTTCACGGTCTCCAAAGCCGGGGACTATAGTTTGCCCGCTATGGCTTTTAGCTTTTTTGATAACCGTGATGCAAAATATAAAACAGTTACCACTGCACCAATCCAGATCAGGGTTGCCAAAGGAACGGGGAAGCCTCCAAAAATAAATGCTGATACTAAAACAAAATCGTCGCAAAATTACCTCGCAAATTTTTTCAATAACCGCTTACGGGTGGTTAGTGTAATTGCGGTACTCATTTTACTGGGATTGATATTCTGGTTGAAGAAAGATTCAAAAAAAGAAAAGCAGTTAACGCGGGAGCACTTGTTGGAGCAGCAACGCATTGCCGATGAAATACCGGTTGAAAAGATACTGGAGGCCCAGCAAAACCCGCTGGCACTGGCTGAAGAATGCCTCCAACGGCAGGATGTTAATATGTTTTATACGCAATTAAACCTGGGACTTAAAAACTACCTGTCCAAAAAATTTGCCATCCTCCCAGAAGCGTTGAACAGGAAAAATATCGTGGAGCAATTGGATGCAAAAGGGGTGAGCAATGAAACAGCCGTACAATTACAAAAATTATTAGACGATATAGAGTGGCAGTTATATACCCCGTTTGTAAATAATGAGAAAATGCAGGAGTTATATAATTATACTGCGGACATGATACAGCTATTGGATACTTACCGGGCTTAGGCTTATATTTTCTGCAACCATCGAACTGACAACTTTTCTAACTGATGCATTACTGAATATTACTCCGAGTATTTATATCCTACGCCTCTTACAGAATGAAAATATTTTGGGTTGCGACTGTCTTCTTCAAAATATTTACGAAAGTTGAGAATGAAATTATCAATGGTACGGGTAGTAGGATAAACATTGTAGCCCCAAACCACCTGTAAGATCTTTTCCCGGGTTACTACTTCATTTTTATTTTCGATCAGCAATTTCAGCAGCATGATCTCTTTTTTGGTGAGTGTTACTTTTTCCCCGCTTTTAGTAAAAGCTTCAGAAGCTTTAAAATCAATTTTATTTTTTCCGAAAGTATATATGTCGGGCATGGGCAGCTTACTGCTGAGCCTTTCACTTTTTTTGATGAGGTTATTTACACGGATCAGTAATTCTTCCAGGTTAAAAGGTTTGGTCAGGTAATCATCTGCTCCTTTTTTTAAGCCCAGCACCCTGTCGGCACTGCTGTTCTTTGCACTGAGTATAAGAATAGGAATATCCGGGTTGCTTAACCTGATGGTTTCGCAAACGGTAATACCATCTACTTCGGGTAGCATCACATCGAGGATGATCAGGTTAAAATATTCTTTTTGTACAGCTTTTAGTGCTTCGGCGCCATCATAGGCACCGGTAATTTCATAACCTTCCAGTTCCAGGTTTAGCT
>JBDSGK010000253.1:0-15180 GCA_039919015.1 Ferruginibacter sp. | reverse complement strand
TCGTTAATCTTGCCCAATAAACTAATTATTGACCAATCAATTAAATTATAATGGACACTAACCGCCGGATACAGACCCTGGATGAATTCACTATTCAGCAGATGAGAGATTTCCCAAATGCAACAGGAGAACTGGCCGGCCTTTTACGTGACCTGGGCCTGGCTGCCAAAAGGGTTAATGTAGAGGTGAACAAGGCGGGGCTGGTAGATATTTTAGGAGATGAAGGTAGTATCAATGTGCAGGGCGAAGAAGTGAAGAAACTGGATGTATATGCCAATAACCAGTTCATGGGCGTGCTTAAACATGGCATCAGTTGTGCCGGCATAGGAAGTGAAGAACTGGATGATATCGTTGTATTTGATGACCCGGTGAGCAATAAGAGTAAATATGTTTGTCTTTTTGATCCGCTGGATGGCAGCAGCAATATTGATGTGAATGTTTCTATCGGAACCATATTCAGCGTTTTTCGCAGGGTTAGCGAGTTGGGCAAACCGGCAACCAAAGAAGATTTTTTGCAGCAGGGTAATAAACAGATTGCTGCGGGCTATGTTATTTACGGTTCATCAACCATGTTCGTATATGCAACACGCCGGGGTGTAAATGGGTTTACTTTAGATCCATCCATCGGCGAATATTCTTTAAGTCATCCTGATATTACCTGCCCCGAAAGCGGGAAGATGTATTCTGTCAATCACGGCAATTTTTTCCAGTATGAAGAAGAAGTTAAGCAGTACATAACTGCCTGCCAGAAAAAAGACAAGACCAATGGGGGGCCTTACACCCAGCGTTATATAGGCAGTATGGTTTCGGATGTACACCGTAATTTAATTAAGGGTGGCATTTTTATGTACCCCGGTACTACAGGAAAACCAAAAGGTAAATTAAGGTTACTCTATGAATGTAACCCGTTCGCATTTATTGTAGAAAAAGCAGGTGGATTGGCAACCAATGGAAAGATCAGGATATTGGATATTCAGCCTACCGAATTACATGAACGTACTCCGTTCTTCATCGGAAGCAAATTGATGATGGAAGAACTGGATTCATTTATCAGGAAATAATAAAGTGATCAGCATAGTACCATACCAGGAGAAATATTTGCCGGATTTTAAAAGGCTGAACATGGAATGGCTGGATAAATATAATTTGACCGAGCAATATGACCTTGATATTTTAAACGATCCGGAGGGAGCTGTCATTGATAAAGGCGGCTGCATTTTTATCGCTTTGGAAGGTGATCGTGCAATTGGTACTGCAGGCCTGTCAAAAATAAACAACCTGGAATATGAGTTGGTGAAAATGGCTGTTGATCCGGCATGCAGGGGAAAAGGGATCGGTAAGAAATTATTAAGTCATTGCCTGGATACAGCTAGGAATTTACACGCAGAAAAAATAAGTTTGTATTCGAACAGCCAGTTACAAACAGCGTTACAATTATATGGGCAGTTCGGTTTTATGCATGTTGAAGTTACCGGCAGCCCTTTATTAACAGCTGATGTTAAAATGGAATTATCTTTGATCAATAACCAGGATTAATGAAAAATAAGATCATATCGGTAAAAGACCTTGTTAAGAATTACGGTAATTTCCAGGCCGTAAAAGGAATTTCTTTTGATGTTTATGAAGGCGAGATCTTTGGATTGCTTGGCCCCAATGGTGCAGGTAAATCTACCACCCTGGAGATCATTGAAACCCTCAGGCAAAAAACCAGCGGTGAGATCACGGTTTGCGGAATGAACCTGGATAAGGAGCCTGATAATATAAAAAAAATAATTGGTGTGCAGTTGCAAAGCTCGGGATATTACCCGGGATTAAAACTAACCGAGCTGATCACGCTGTTTTGCGGACTGTATAATACGCATGTAGATCCACACGAGATGTTACGCCTGGTGAACCTCACCATTTCTGAAGAAGACAGGGAGCGTTTAAAAGATCCAAATCTGGATAAAAAAGAGAAACAAAAATTGCTGGATAAAGATAAGTCGAATGCAAAATTCAAGGAACTGAGTGGCGGACAAAAACAGCGGTTCTCTATTGCCACTACCTTAATTAATAAACCCAGGATCATATTCCTGGATGAGCCTACAACGGGGCTTGATCCGCAGGCCAGGCGGAATTTATGGGAGCTCATTAAAGATATCAGGAACCAGGGTACAACCGTGATCATTACCACGCATTATATGGATGAAGCGGAGCAGTTATGCGATCGTATCGCTATTTTAGATGAAGGAAAGATCATATCACTGGATAGTCCGGATAAAATGATCGACGACCTGGTGAGTTCGGGGTTTGAACGTCCCAAACAGGTAAAAGCAGCCAACCTGGAGGATGTTTTCATACATTTAACAGGCAAGGAAATGCGGGATGATTAAAAAGACGTTTATTTGCAATTGAATTTTTTAAAAAAATAAAAACCAGATGAAAAAAGTATTACTCGGTTCGATCGTATTATTAACAGTCACATGTACTGTAACCGCACAAAATGATACCAAAGCAAAAGCAAAACCCGGTGCTGCCAAGGCCCCTGCAAAAACAGCCGTTAAAGCAACGTCACCACAGTTTAAAAATTTACTGGATAGTTTCAGTTATGCTGCAGGTTTTAACGTAGCCACCAATATGCAGGCACAGGGTATCACCCAGTTAAATCCTGCCATGATGCAAAAAGGACTGGAGGACGTGTTCAAAAAGAATCCTGCCAAATTAACCGCGGAAGTAGTGAATGCCACCATGCAAAGACAGCTTGATATTTTTGCTGCTGAAAAAGGGAAGGCCGCAAAGGTTAAAGGCATTGCTTTTTTAGAAGCTAATAAAAAGCGTAAGGAAGTGACCACCTTACCCAGTGGATTGCAGTACGAAGTGATTAAGAACGGAGATGCCAATTCACCAACAGCAAAATCAGTAGATACGGTTGTGGTAAATTACAGGGTTGCATTATTTGACGGAGAGGATATTGAAAATAGTTTTAAAAGCGGGCAGCCTGCTATTTTCCCGGTGATGGGTGTTATAAAAGGCTGGATCGAAGTTTTGCAATTGATGAGGAAGGGTGATCATTGGAAAGTGTATGTGCCCAGTGAACTGGCATACGATGCCGCAGGTAATGGCCCGGCCATTCCCCCGCATTCAACATTAAAGTTTGAAATGTCGTTGGAAGAAATAAGGCCTTTTGTTGCTGCTAAAACACCGGGACAATAATGAACGAAGATCTAAGATACCCCATAGGTAAATATACTAATCAGCCATTCTCCGAAAAACTTTTGGGAGAATGGCTGATCGATATTAAGAACTTACCACAACACCTCGAAAATGCCATTTTAAACCTGGATGAATCACAGTTAAATACAAGTTATAGGGATGGAGGCTGGAACGTGAAACAGGTTGTGCATCATGTTGCCGACAGCCATATGAATGCATACATACGTTTTAAACTCGGGCTGTCTGAAGATAACCCTACCATCAGGCCCTATGATGAAGTAGCGTGGGCAGAAATGATCGATACAAAAAATTTACCGGTAAATATTTCATTAACACTTTTACACGCATTACATATGCGTTGGTACGAAATATTAAAGAATATGAGTGAAGCTGATCTGAACAGAACCATTTTTCACCCCGAACATAAAAAAGAAATGACGCTTTGGTTCTTGCTGGGCATGTATGCCTGGCATAGCCGGCACCATGTTGCACACATCACTTCACTTAGGGAAAGGATGAAATGGTAGCGTTAATCCGTTAATACGTTAATTGGTTAATCCGTAAATGCATTGCTGATTAATGTAGACTAACAATTAAAAGTGGTAATACGGATTAACGGATTAACTAATTAACCAATTAATGTTTCGATGAACTGGAAAAAGCTTTCTTCAAAATACATCAGCAACCATATTTATTTTACTGCAAGAGAAGACCGTTGTGAAATGCCCGGTGGTAAAATTGTAGACCCTTATTTTGTTGTTGAATTACCGGAAACTGTTTGTGCCATGGCCATAACAGAAAATGATGAAGTGGTGCTTGTAAAACAATACCGGCATCCTGTAGAAGAAACCATTTTGGAATTACCCGGGGGTTTTATTGATGAAGGAGAAACTGCTGAAATGGCTATTGCCAGGGAGTTACAGGAGGAAACAGGATACGTATTCTCCCGGCTTCAATACTTGGGAAGGGTAGCGGGGAACCCGGGTGTATTAAGCAATTTTACAGCGCTGTATTTAGCAACAGGTGGAAAAAAAACATCGGCTCAGCAACTGGATGCTAACGAAGAAATAGAAGTACAACTTTTTCCTGTTGATGAAGTACGGCAGATGTTGTTGAGAAATGAATTTAAACAGGCATTGCATGTTGCCTGTTTGTTTTATGCGTTTAATAAATTAGATACCCGCCTACCGGACAGGCAGGGTTCCAAATAGTTCAGTATCTATTTCAGCAATTAAAAATACGCTTCCACAAACAATAATAAGATCGCTTGCTGCTGCGTTTTGTTTAGCCGAATTGATCGCCAGGTTCACATCATCAAAACTTTCGCCGTTCAGGCCAAAAGCTTTTGACTTTTCCAACAGTGCACCATGCGGCATGGCCCGTTCAATATGCGCATTACTAAAATAGTACTGTGCATTTTTAGGTAAGATTGAAAGTACTTTTGAAACATCTTTATCTTTTACCACGCCCATTACAAAGTGAATATTTGGTAACTCACCACTCACGCCTGACTCGCCACTTACGCCTGAAGACTCACAACTCACGATTGACAACTGATGCAGCAATTGTTTTATGCCATCTTCGTTATGGGCAACATCCAATATGATTGTTGGATTGCTGCCGATAACATCCCAACGGCCATAAAGCCCGGTCATTTTTTTTACATTTTTCAGTGCATGTTTTTCATCTTCATTTTTTATGATGAAACCCTGCTGCATTAAAATTTCTTCGGCACATAAAACAGCGCAAAGATTTTTAGTTTGATATAATCCGTTCAGGTCAAGCTCAAAGGTTTCGGTAATGTGATGTTCTGTACTTGTTACATCGCAACTTAGTAATTGCATATTGTAATTGATATTTGAAACGGCATATTCATCCTGTGCAAAATAAATGGGAGCGTTGCATTCTTTTCCTTTTTTGATGAATACATTTTTTGTTTCAGCCAGGTATTCTCCAATTACAACCTGTATATTTGGTTTGATGATGCCTGCTTTTTCTGCAGCAATTTTTTCAAGTGTATTACCCAGTATATCTACATGGTCGTAACCGATGTTTGTAATGATGGACAGGATAGGGGTAATGATATTGGTACTGTCTAACCTGCCACCAAGGCCGGTTTCAATAACGGCTATATCAATTTTTTCTTTTTCGAAATAATCAAAAGCCATAGCAACAGTCAGTTCAAAAAAAGATGGCTGAATCTGTTCCGATATGTTTTTTGTAAGCTCAACAAAATCAACAACAAAGTTTTCACTTATCATTTCGCCGTTTATTTTTATCCGCTCACGAAAATCTTTTAAATGCGGTGAAGTATATAATCCGGTCTTATAACCTGCCTGTTGCAATATAGCAGCCAGCATGTGGCTGGTACTCCCTTTGCCATTTGTGCCGGCAATATGAATGCTTTTAAATTTTGTATGAGGATCTCCAATTGCTTTACATAATGCGATCGTATTGTGCAGGTCTTCCTTGTATGCAGCAGCACCAATACGGCTGTACATAGGTAATTGTGTGTAGAGATAATTAAGGGTTTGCTGATAATCCATTTATGTGCAATATTTGATGTACGACCCACAGGGTCCTGCGGAAGTACAGCAGCAAATGTAGGGAAAGATAAGTAGTGACTCATTTTGAAAAAAGATGTCAGCCTGAGCTTGTCGAAGGCGGGTTACGAGTTGCAGATCGGCTTCGACAATCCCGATAGCCATCGGGACTGACTTTCATTTTAAATCATTTTTTTTCAAATTGAAACTTACCCAAAGATGAATAGTGATGAAATCAAAAAATCCCACAAAGCCAACAAGCTCACAAAGAAACAATAATTGATAATTACAGCTTTGTGTCCTTTGTGGGAACAAATATTATTTATTGAACCCTGAAATTAAACGGAACAGTAACGATCGATTCGTGATCAGATTTATTGAATTCAATATTTGGCAAATAGCCCCTGATGGCGTTTGCATATTTAGAATCACTACTGGTTGAGCCTTTATCAAAACTAACAAAAGTACCCCTGCCGGATGGCGATACTTTAATAATAGCATTAATAGTAGCCTTGGGCAGTTCACCCATAAAAATATAATTATTTACGATCGTGCGGTCGCCTTTAGATACCCGTAAACCTCCGCCTCCGGTTTTTCCGCCAGGGGTATTACCATAGCTATCAGGTTTTCCATTTGGGCTTCCGGCATCACCCGTACCGCCTGGTTTGTTCCCCTGCATTTTATAACCATTATCTTCTGTAGCGCCATTGCCGGTGCCTCCTGCCGGACCGTTATAACCCGCAATTTTTGGCTTTTGTGGTTTAGGAGCCGGCGGGGCTACCACTACTGCCGGGGTTGTAACCTTAACAGTGGTCTTTACCGGTTTAGTTATTGGGGCCGATTCATTATCTGTATTGTCATCTGTTTTTACTTCTTCTGCTGTTGTAGTTTTTGGAGCAGCAGTTTGTTGCTCAGGTACAGATTCAGTTGATGGAGATTTTTCACCTTTGATCAATGGCTGAACTTCGCCCATTCCTTCTTCGTCATTTCCTAAATTTATTTCAATAAGATCCTGTAAGATCTGCGGAGGGTGTTGCGGCAGTTTCCAGGAAACCAGCAGGGCTATCAAAAGTATAGCACCACAGATTATTCCCGTATAGGCAAATGCTTTCCTGTTTTTTTCTGTTTCAAATGTTGCCGACATGTTTACTGTATTGTTCATCTCAAAGTTATCTTATTTACACACAAACGATACAATATCGTGCCGCATTTTGTAATGATTGTTAAGGTTTTAACAAAACAGCAACTTAGCAACTCCGTAATTTTTTTATTGATGACGCAGGTTTGCCAGCAGGATACCTGCAAATACAATGGACATGCTGGTTATATGTATCCAGGTAAAATCTTCCTGTAGAATAAAGGCAGCTTCGATACTGCTGAACACCGGGATAAGGTTACCGAATAAGGCTGTACGGCCTGCGCCGAGTTTATCAATGGCCATATTCCAGATAAGAAAACAGATCACCGAGGCAATGATACCGAGGTAAAGAACAGAGAAGATGACATGGCCACTCCATTCAACAGGCGCTGAATGATTTAGTTCGTAGAGGAAAAATGGTAACATCATCATCGTACCCAAAGAAAAACTGGTAAACAGGAAATTAACAGGAGAGATAGTTGCAGGTTTCTTCTTCACCAGTGTATTATAAACTGCAAAAGAAAATGCCGCAAGCAATACCCAAAGATCTCCTGTTCCGAAATGCAGGTGCAGGAGATTTTGAAAACTACCTTTCGACAGGAGAAACAGGACCCCAATGGCACAAAGGATCATACCGGCAAATTTTAATGGTCCAATCTTTTCTTTCAGGAAGATGCGTGCGAATGCTACAGACATGATGGGAGAGGACGTGGTGCCGATCAATGCCAGGTTTATGGCGGAAGTATAATGGGCACCGATATAAACGAAGGTATTGAAAAATGCAACCCCGGTGAGTGATGCCCAGAACAGGTACTGCCATGCAGTTTGAACTGCCCGCCATTGGCTGATGAATTGCTTGATGGCGAATGGCATTATTACTATGGAAGCGATCAGCCAACGATAGAAACTCAGACTAATGGGATTAATGGACCTGGTAATGCCTTTTGCTATGATAAAATTCACTGACCACAGCAATGTTGCCAGCACAGCAAGACCGACACCGATATAAATATTTTTTTTAAGCAGCGCAGTGGATGAAGAATTACTGTTATCCATTTTTTACCCGTTGTAATTTCTTGCACCAAATAACAGGCTGCCAATCCTTAGCATATTGCTGCCTTCTTCCAGGGCGATGGTATAATCAGCACTCATGCCCATGGAAAGGGTTGAAAAGCCTCTCCCCAACCCCTCTCCGAAGGAGAGGGAACTGGAAGATAAATGGGAAGATTGATTTTTTATTTTTTGAAAAATATTATACAGATCTTGAAATTCTTTCCTGATCAATTTTTCATCGTTAACAAAACTTGCCATTCCCATTAATCCGTTAATCCGTATATTGGTTAATTCGTTAATTGGTGTGTTTCGGATTAATTCATGCAATTCATTTTCATCCAGCCCAAACTTGGTTTCTTCCTTTGCAATGTAAACCTGCAGCAGGCAATCGATAACCCGGTTTTTTTTTAAAGCCTGTTTATTTATTTCTGTCAATAATTTTTCGCTGTCGATACCGTGAATTAAATGTATGAACGGTGCAATGTATTTTACCTTATTGCTTTGCAGGTGGCCGATAAAATGCCATCGTATATCTTTTGGTAATTGGGCTTCTTTGTCCACTAATTCCTGCACATAATTCTCACCAAAGTCGCGGTGGCCCAGGTCATACAGCGCCTGTATATCTTCAATGGGTTTTGTTTTGGATACAGCAACTAAAGTGGCTTTGCCACTGAGCTCCTTAATAATTTCCTGGTATTTTTCTTTATTGATCATAATCCTCACCCTCCTTCTCCCTCTCCCGAAGAGAGGGAGCGGTACATTCAATAAATCCAAACATTATATCTTCCATTTCAATATTTATTCTTCCCTCAACAATATGCAAAGAGGTAATCAATTTTTAAATGATTTTGTTCGCACCAAATAGTTAGTCGCTCTTATCTTCGAGTTCCCTCTCCTTCGGAGAGGGGTTGGGGTGAGGCCGCGGGCCTTATTTTAATATTGTTCTGCTGATCACAATCCTTTGTACCTCGCTAGTTCCTTCATAGATCTGCGTGATCTTTGCATCTCTCATCATCCGTTCTACATGATACTCTTTTACAAACCCGTAACCACCATGTATCTGCACCGCTTCGGTTGCGGTCCACATGGCTGTTTCGCTGGAAAAAACCTTTGCCATGCTGCTGCTGAGTGTATAATCCATGCCCTGGTCCTTCTCCCAGGCAGCTTTTAAACAAAGTAACCTGGCCGCTTCTATCCTGGTGGCCATATCTGCCAGTTTAAACTGGATGATCTGGTGGTTCATGATCTCGGTGCCAAAAGCTTTGCGTTCTTTGCTGTACGCAAGCGACAATTCATAAGCACCGCATGCAATACCCAATGCCTGTGAGGCGATACCGATCCTTCCACCTGCAAGTGTCTTCATGGCAAAACTGAAACCAAAACCGTCCTTACCGATCCTGTTCTCTTTGGGTACTTTAACATCAGTGAATAAAATACTGTGTGTATCGCTTCCTCTTATACCTAATTTATTTTCTTTGGCACCCACTTCAACACCGGGCCAGTTCTTTTCAACAATAAAGCCATTGATGCCACGGCTTCCTTTAGTTGGATCTGTTTGTGCAATGACCAGGTAAACACTGGCACTGTTGCCATTGGTGATCCAGTTCTTGGTGCCATTCAATAAATAATAGTCGCCTTTATCTTCCGCTGTAGTACGTTGAGAAGTAGCATCACTTCCCGCTTCAGGCTCACTCAATAAAAATGCACCAATATATAATTCACCATCTTTTTTGCCATGGGCAAGCGGGATCAAATATTTTTGTTTTTGTTCTTCAGTTGCATATTCCTGCAAACCGTAACAAACCAAACTGTTATTCACACTTACACAAACACTCACACTGGCGTCAACTTTACTGATCTCTTCCATAGCCAATACATAGCTTATGGTATCCATTCCGCTACCGCCATATTCCGGCTTTACCATGATGCCCATAAAACCCAGGTCGGCTAATTTTTCGATCTGCTCTTTTGGAAATTTTTGTAATTCATCTCTTTCAATAACACCCGGGAGGCATTCATTTACCGCAAAATCCTTTGCAGCCTGTTTGATCATCAGCTGTTCTTCTGTAAACTCAAATAGCATAGTCAGGTTTTTAAAATATAGGCAAAAATAAGGAATTTGCCCCTATCCCCTGAAGGGGAATTATCGGAGCGAAGGGACGCTTCGGTACTCCTATTCCGTAAAGCTGAAATAATGTTTATGTCTTACGAAAGTCTGAAATGAACTTATTTGCAGCAAGAATTTCAGCAAACAGTTCCCTTGGGATCATCCTGGCACCCAGGCTTTCCAAGTGATTGGTATGCAACTGGCAGTCTATCAGTTGAACATTTTCTTTTTGTAGGCTATGAACATAGTTGATAAAGGCAAACTTGCTCGCATTTGTTTTTAAACTGAACATGCTTTCACCAAAAAAAATATTACCCAGCCTGATGCCGTATAAGCCGCCAACCAATTCTCCATCATGCCATGTTTCGGCGCTGTGGGCATAACCCAATTCATGTAAACGGATGTAAGCTTTTTGCATGGCAGTTGATATCCAGGTTCCATCCTGCCCATTGCGGGAAACAGTTTTACAGTTTTGTATCACCTGTGCAAATGCACGGTTTGTTGTAAACCTGAATTTGCCATTTTGTAAAACCGTTCTCATGCTGTTACTTATTTTCAGTTCGGCGGGGAATAAAACAAAACGTGGATCGGGGCTCCACCAGCAAATGGGTTCATCTTCATTATACCATGGAAATATACCGCTCTTATAGGCCAGCAATAACCTTTCTGTGCCCAGGTCGCCACCAATGGCTAATAAACCATCTTCATCAGCCATGTTCAATGGCGGAAAAAATAATTCTTTATATACCAGGAACATGGGAATTAATTTGCGATCACATCAACAGTTGCATTGATGCCTCTGTCGGTAATGGCAACGCATTGGGGCTTTAAGATATCGTAGCTGCCTTCTTTAACGGAATATTTTCCTTTGGAATCGATGATAATGGCACACTGCTCAGCCTGTTCAGTTGAATGGCCGCAAACTTCAATCAAGGTTTCGATCACCCATTCAAATGTATTTACCTCATCGTTCCAGACAATGAGGCTACAGTATGAATCTGTCAGAGTCATGGTGTCTATATCTTCCTGGAATTTGGTATTTGTGTAAATTGACATAGCTTTTGCAAAAATAGGTTGAATTTTGCCGAAAAAGAAGAAAATAAAGGCCTTAAATGGAAAAAGGTTCACAGTATGCGAACCTTTTGTGGGAGCACACGGGTTCGAACCGCGGACCCTCTGCTTGTAAGGCAGATGCTCTAAACCAACTGAGCTATGCTCCCTTTTTATTTTGGGATGGCAAAGATAAGGGTAAAATGTTTTCTACAAAATATTTTCAAAAATTAATTCAATTGTACTGCCGGCAACCTGTACGACTGGCCATCATACACAAATAGTTCATCAATCTCAATTGACCAGTATTTATATAAGGGTGATTTGCTGAGGTATTCTTCTACTTCAATTTTACTGGTAGCATTAAATACCATCCAGCTTTTCTGGCTTTCCATACTTACCGTGTAATAGTCAAGTATATTCTTCTCGATCAAACTGTTTATATAAACCCGGTGTGAAGGGACAAAGGTCATAAAATCATCATCCATGTCAAAATGCACAGTAACCTGGTATTTATTAAGTTCCTCGTTGTTTATATTTTCCATTCTATGATATTGTTTTCCCATGCTTCATTAAAGGGGGCTGTTATTTTTATATAATTGTCGGTATAACCTTCCATCATACCATTTTTGCTCTTTGTTTCAAACAATACTTTCCTGGTTTCGCCAATATGCGCATTGCTGAAGTATTGCATTTTCTGATAACTCAGGTTTCGTAATATTTTATTCCTGTTGTGCCTAATGTTAATGGGAACTACAGGTTTCATACCTGCTGCCAGTGTATTGTCTCTTTCTGAATAAGTAAATACATGCAGGTACGATATATCCAGTTGATGCAGGAAATCAAATGTTTCCATAAAATCTTCGTCTGTCTCGCCCGGGAAACCAACGATCACATCTACACCTACGCAACAATGGGGTATCATAGTTTTAATTAATCCAACCCTTTCAGTATATAATTCTCTTTTATAACGACGCCTCATCAATCCCAATATCTTATCACTGCCGCTTTGCAAAGGGATATGAAAATGCGGCATGATTTTTTTACTGTTGCTTACAAATTCAATGATCTCGTTGGTCAACAAATTAGGTTCAATAGAAGAAATTCTAAAACGTTCTATCCCATCAACTTTATCCAATTCCATAATTAATGAAAAGAAACTTTCTGTTTTTCCTAGAATGTCGCCTGCTTTCCCCCCTTGGGGGGCGGGGGGGCGAAAATCGCCCAGGTTGATCCCCGTTAAAACAATTTCTTTTGCTCCCTGTGTAGCAATGGCTTCAACATTAGCAATAACATTGCTGATACTATCGCTGCGGCTTTTGCCTCTTGCCATGGGTATTGTACAAAAAGAACAATTATAATCGCAGCCATCCTGTACTTTTAAAAATATTCTCGTGCGGTCATTGATAGAATGGGATGCCGTGAATTCATTTACATCTTCAATATCGCAACTGCAAATTTTAGTGCTATCCCCTTTTGTGATCTCTTTCAGGTGTTGGGTAATGTTGAATTTTTCTGCAGCGCCTAAAACCAGGTCAACACCAGGTATGGCAGCAATTTCTTTTGGCTTTAACTGGGCATAACATCCTGTTATTACTACCAGGGCCTCCGGTGCCTTACGTTGAATGCGGCGTACCAGCATCCGGCATTCCTTATCAGCATTATCAGTAACCGAACAGGTATTGATGACATACACATCCGCCACTTCGTCAAAATTTCTTTTTTCAAAGCCATCATTCTCCAATAATCTTCCAATAGAAGATGTTTCGGAAAAATTAAGTTTGCAGCCTAATGTATGTAATGCTACGGTTTTGCTCATTGGTGCAAAAATAACGAAAAAGGAGTTAGTACCTCCCTACCGGCTGACAGGCACGGATTATACGGATAAACGGATTAACGGATTAGCGTAACTTGCAACATGCTCAAAAAATACCTGCCATTTATTTTATTGATCGCAGCAGCATTGCTGTTGTTTTATATAAAGAAGAACCAGCGTGGCAGCACTTCTCCAAAACCCAAGACAGAGCAAACAGCGGAGAAAATTACGGTTCCGGCTGTTTTGCCTGATCCTGAAAAAGCAGATGAGGTTGAGGGGTTTAACCGCAATACCGAAAACCTGTTATTTAGCAAGCATGCCCGGTGCAGGATGGACTGCAGGAAGATAGATGAATCCGAAGTGAAAGAAATATTGAAAAACGGGACAATTAACCTTAAAAAGATCCAGTCGGATAAAAGAGGGAAAACTTACCCTGTTGAGGGGTTTACGCATGATAAGCAGCATGTGAGAATTGTGTTTGCGCCCAAAGATGATAACACTTTAATGGTGGTAACCGTGATAGACCTGGGAACTGAATGGAAATGTGATTGTAAATAGTATTGGTCGATCTTTTGTTTTTAGAAGTTTATCTTGGTGATCGGTTAATCCGTTAATACGTTAATATGTTAATACGTTAATTGGTTAATTCGTAGGAAAGCTCTCACGGATTTACGGATTAACCGATGAACGTTTTACTGCTTACCACTGATAAATCTCACTTTTATCAGACAAAAAAACCACTTAGATTTGTAATTCAAAGATTGAATAGATCGCAATGAAGATGAAGATAAAGTCCTTATTAGCAAAACCATTTGCCGGTTATATACATAAGCAGATCAAAAAAGGAATGGAAACGGCTGTAGCAGACCAGCAGGCGATCTTTAACCACCTGGTAAAAATTGGCACAAAAACAGTTTTCGGTAAAGACCATGATTTTGCAGCCATTAAATCCCACGCAGATTTTATTAAGCATGTGCCGCTTAGAGACTATGAAGCTTTTAAACCCTACATCGAAAAAATAAAGCAGGGCACGCACAATGTGCTATGGAAGGGCCAACCTATTTATTTTTCCAAGACGAGCGGGACAACCAGTGGGGTAAAATATATACCGATCACCAAGGATTCAATTCCCAATCATATCAATACTGCACGAAACGCTTTATTGTGCTATATGGCAGAAACGGGCAAAACAGAATTTGCAGATGGTAAACTCATCTTCTTAAGTGGGTCCCCGGTGTTGGAAAGAGTGGGAGGTATTCCAACCGGAAGATTAAGCGGTATTGTTAATCACCATATACCAAAATATTTACGTTCAAATCAATTGCCTTCTTTTACAACCAATTGTATTGATGAGTGGGAAGAAAAACTGGATAAGATAGTTGAAGAGACCATCAATCAAAATATGACACTCATCAGTGGTATCCCGCCATGGATGCAGATGTACTTTGATCGGTTGACGGAGAAAAGCGGGAAAAAAGTTGGAGAGCTGTTCCCTAATTTTAATGTCATGGTGCAGGGTGGTGTAAATTTTGAACCTTATAAAGCAAAGCTTTTTGAAAGTATCGGCCGCCAAATTGATTGTATTGAATTGTTTCCTGCCAGCGAAGGATTTTTCGCATTCCAGGATTCGCAGAAAGAACCGGGATTATTGCTGAATACGAACAGTGGCATATTTTATGAGTTTGTGCCTGCCGGAGAAATATTTAATGAGGATCCCACCAGGTTAACATTAAAGGACGTGAATGTGGGAGAGAATTATGCTTTGATCATCAACAGCAATGCCGGTTTGTGGGGCTATAATATCGGCGACACCATTAAATTCGTTTCTACCAATCCTTACCGGATCGTTGTTACCGGGCGTACCAAACATTTTATTTCGGCCTTTGGTGAGCATGTTATCAGCGAAGAAGTGGAATCCGCTTTATTGCAGGCAGCTGAAGAAGAGCATATCCCGATCACTGAATTTACCGTGGCGCCAAGGATATCCACCGACGGCGGCAAAAGTTACCATGAGTGGTTTATCGAATTTGAAAATACACCTGCAGATATGAATGCTTTCTCAAAAAAAGTAGACGATAATCTTCGCAAAAAAAATGTGTATTATGATGATCTTATTGGCGGCAAAATATTGGAGCAACTCAAGATATCTCCGGTTAAGAAGAATGGATTTATAGATTATATGAAAAGCATTGGTAAACTCGGCGGGCAAAATAAAGTGCCCAGGTTAAGTAATGACAGGAAGATCGCCGAAGACCTTGAGAAGTTTGTGGACTAAAACCTA
>JBDSGK010000252.1:0-4707 GCA_039919015.1 Ferruginibacter sp. | reverse complement strand
AAATCTTTTCACAAAAAAAATTTTGTTGCAAATAAAAACCTTCTATATTTGTTGCAGTTATAAAATTCAAAAAAAATTATCATGAACAAAGCTGAATTAATTTCAAAACTTGCTGACGATGCAGGTATTACAAAAACACAGGCAAACGCCGCTTTAGATTCTTTTGTAAGTGCTGTTACTAAAACTTTAAAAGGTGGTGGTAAAGTAACTTTAGTAGGATTTGGTACTTTTTCTGTTTCTAAAAGAGCTGCCCGTAATGGCCGCAATCCACAAACAGGTGCTGTTATCAAAATTAAAGCAAAGAAAGTTGCTAAGTTTAAAGCCGGTAAAGAATTATCAGCTAAAATGTAATGCTGTATCAAACACATTAAAAAGCAAGGTGCTGTTGTGCCTTGCTTTTTTTGTATTGCCATCTTTATTTTATAAGTAGTCTTAAAGACTGCGTTGAAATATTAGATGGTAATATGCCGACAGAAAGCTGACTACATTATTTAAGCTTGTAGTCGGCATAACAATTAAATTTAATCAAAAATAAAAACAGAAATTATGGGACGTGGTGATATCAAAACAAAAAAAGGAAAGATCTTCAGTGGTTCGTTTGGTAAAACAAGACCGGCAAAAGCTGCAAAAAAAGTTGTAGTTGCCAAGAAGAAAGCTACTGCCAAGAAAAAAGCTTAACCAGGAATTGGGAATTAGTAATTGGGAATTGGGTAACCTCAGCGTTTAAAACCTAATTACCAATTACTAATTACTTTAAGGCGCCAGCCTCTCCCGTTTCCAACCCCCTTCTTTCAATTTTGTATATTGAAAACGGTCGTGCAACCGGTTGGGCCTTCCTTGCCAGAATTCTATAACAGACGGTATTACGATGTACCCTCCCCAATGAGGTGGCCGGTTAATAGTTCCACCGGCAAACTGCTCTACATATTCAGCAATATTCTTTTCGATAATTTCTCTTGAGGCAATGATACTGCTTTGCGGCGAAGCCCAGGCTCCTATCCTGCTACCTTCGGGCCTCGAATTAAAATATTCGTCGCTTTCACTGGCACCTACTTTTTCTACTTTGCCCGATATCCTAACCTGCCTTTCCAGCGCTGCCCAAAAAAACACTAAACCGGCATGTGGGTTTTCCTCCAGATCTTTGCCTTTGGCGCTGTTGTAATTTGTAAAAAAAACAAAACCCGCTTCTGAGACCGATTTCAATAATACGATCCTTGCAGCTGGTATCCCGGCCTTTGATGCCGTGGCCAGCGTCATGGCATTGATCTCATCCAGTTCACTTTTTTCAGCATCATCCCACCAGGTGCTGAATTGTACAAAAGGGTCAGGGGCAATATCGGTTTCCAATAAGCTTTGCTTTTGATAATCCTTTCTTATGTCTGCAATTTTATTACTCATCTTTTTTGTTTTCACTTGTAAAATTCAGCTAATTCCTTCAAACAAAAAAGCATCCCGCTTAAGCGGGATGCTTTTACATGTATTTTTTGATAGAATACTTATCTGTTAAACTATTAAATACCCTTAAATAGCTCCTGTGCCTTTGCACCAATGAGCGGCATGGGCTTCTCTTCTCCATTAATGGCTGCAATTAATCCCATTATCCATAAAACTAAAAATGCCAGGCTTACTAAAGACAAGATCAACCCAACTGCAGGTACGGCCATGGTAATGATGGTCACCAGTATCTGCCATACAATTGCAATAATAAATAATAAAAGAGTTTGGCGTAAATGATAACTGCCGAGGGATGTTTTTTTAGACTGGTGCATTCCAAAATATGCAATAAGCCATCCTATAATAGTAATATAGGCTACTATGGCTGTGGTTTTGCCATTGTCAACAGTGTTTTGTGCTTCCATAATTTAGTTGAGTTTTAGTTAAATGCAATAAATTTTAGAAGAGTAATATAGAACATAGAAGGCAGCTATGCAAATGTTTAGGTTTATATTTTTAAACATGTTTAGCAGGTTGTTACAGATTAAATTCCCGCAAATACTTTTGTGATTCAAGTGTGGCAACCCTGTTTGTAAGATCGTCTCTTTCCTGTTTGGTATTTTCCAGGGTGCTTTCCAACTCACCAATTCGGCTGGTAATTTGTTGCAATTGAAAATTACGTTCATTTAAAATTGTTAACTGCGCCTGGATATCATTGAAGCGGCTTTGCAGGTAAGCGTAATCCTGGATCAGTTCGTTATACTGCTTATTCAATATGGCCATTTCGGTAAGTTCCTGGTGCAATTCCAACTCTCTTTCTTCAGCTCCTTTAACCGCCTGCTGCTTTTCACCTAAGTGGTTCCGGATACTTTCCATTTCATCCAGCTGGCCATCCAGCTTGCTGCGTAATGCGGTTGCCTCGTTGAGTTCGGTATGTAAAAACTCTATTTCCTGCTCCCGGGAAGCCAGCATGGTATTGGCATCTTCGAGCTGAACCCGGAGGCTATCATTTTCAGAGATCAGTTTCTTTATTTGTTCTTCCGATAACATGGAGAATGGTCATTTTTTATGCGTAACCTTCAAATTATTGATTTTACCATCGTAAAACAAGAAAACCCGGTTGTTTTTTGTACCTTTTAAGCAATAATACTTAGTTGGGCAGCGTATAAGTGTGTCAGGGTATCTTAAACTATAAAAGCCCGATGTAAACTTAGCTATAATTGACGGAAGACGAACTCATACGAGGATGTTTACAGGAAGATGCCTCCTGTCAGAAGGAGGTATTCAACCGCTTCGCTGGCCGTATGCTTGGTGTTTGTAACCGATATGCCCGTAACAGTGCAGATGCAGAGGATATTTTACAGGATGCTTTTATTAAGGTCTTCGACAAGATCTACCAGTTTAAGTTTGAAGGATCTTTTGAAGGATGGATAAGAAGAATTGTAGTGAACACGGCTTTAAAAAAATATTCACTACGCAGGTACGAAAAAGAAATTGTGGGCTATGAGATCACAGACAGGGATGAAAGCAGCATGGAGCCTTCGGCCTATGCCCACTTAACCGAAAAGGATCTTTTAGTTTTGATAAATAATTTACCCGATGGTTACCGGCTTATTTTCAACCTATATGTGATAGAAGGATACCAGCATGATGAAATTGCTAATATGCTGGGCATACAATCGGGTACCAGCAGGAGCCAGCTGGTAAAGGCAAGAAATATGCTGCAGAAACAAATTATAGAATTACAAAAAGTTGCGGTATGAACAGTAACCGGCAGTTTGATGAACATATAAAAGGGCAGTTTAACAACTACGCTCCCGATGTGCACTCCCGCATCTGGGAAAATATCATTGCTGAAAAAGATAAAAAAAGGCCCCCGGGCTTTTGGATCTCCATGCTTAATGGCCGAACTAAGCTGTTAATACTGGGCCTTATCATTGCCTTAAGCAGTGGCGGCGCCTGGATCTTTTTTAATAAAAATATTACTCCAAACAATAAAAAGAATGCTGCTGAAAACAGATCAACCGGTAACAAAACCGGCAGATCAGAAGTTCAGCCTTCCCTGGCTCAGCAAACCAATCCACCCAATGAAGTTAATGAGCTGTCAATCACCCCAGTTAATGATCTCACAACCAGTAATACCGCCCTGTTATCAAATGGCGGAATTAAAGCCCGGATCTATTCGCCATCCCTTGAAGAGGATGAAACCGGTAACGGTAAACCAGGAACCGCCAAAAGAAATAAAAAACAGTTGCCCGGCTTGGGAAATGTTTTGGTTAATACCACTTCGCCAGGCTTGGATAAAGAGGAAGATGAAGATGCATATGATGGACAGGGAACGCTGCTGGGCAGGCTCACTTACCATGCTGAAAAATATACCGAAAAGCGCAAGTCGGGAAAACCCGGGTTACTTAGTTTTGATCCGGTCATTTATTTACCCGACTGCCCATCGATCGAAAAGGATGCTGCCGGCAATAAAAGATATTTTGAATTTTATGGAGGTCCTGATTATGCCATTCGAAGTTTGCATGATACCGGCAACTCTGCTTACCTGCAAAAGAGAAAGGAAAGCACAAAATTCAAATCGGGTTTCAGTGCAGGTGTACGTTATACCAAAGTTTTCAATAACTCCATGAGTGTGCGGGGCGGCGTTAATTACAGCCAGATAAATGAAAAATTCACTTTTAGCCAGGGCAATATTATACAGGTAATATATATCATCAATACAAATGGCGATACCGTGGGCAGTTATACAACCACCGGAACCAGGAATAAAACAACCATCAACAGGTACCGGAGTATAGATATACCAATTGTTGTTGGTTACGAATTGGGCAACGGTAAATTGCACGCCAATATTAATGCCGGTGCAATTATTAATATTTACAGCTGGCAAAACGGCGATGTGCTTGATCCTGCCGGAAACCCGGTAAGCATAACTACGGGCAAAAGCTCTTCACCTTACCGGTTTAAAACCAATGCAGGTGTAGGATTTATTGGAGCCGCATCTATTTATTACAAACTTAACGACAGGTTGCATCTTATGGCCGAGCCGTATTTCAGGTATAATCTTACTCCCATGAGTAAAGAGACAAGTACGGTGAAACAAAAATATCACACCGCGGGTTTAAGGTTGGGAATAAGGCTTGATTTGAAATAGCAGGCAGCAAAAATTAAACATACAGTATCTGTTAATAGTAAGTATTGTTTTAAATAAATAGTGATGAAGATAAAAACATTCATATTGGTATTGGCAGCAGGGGGTTTCTTGTT
>JBDSGK010000251.1:0-33486 GCA_039919015.1 Ferruginibacter sp. | reverse complement strand
AAACCCTATTTAATAACAACCAAAAATTTCTATTTATGGCTGTAAAAATGAGACTGCAAAGGCATGGCTCAAAGAAGCGACCCTTTTACTTCATCGTTGTAGCAGATGGCAGAGCGCCACGTGACGGTAAATTTATCCAAAAATTAGGTACTTACAATCCTTTAACGGTTCCTGCAACTATACAGGTTGACCGTCAGAAAGCATTGGACTGGTTACAAAAAGGTGCTCAACCCACCGATACTGTACGCCGTATCCTTTCTTTCAAAGGAGTGCTGTACCTGAAACATTTACTTCGTGGAGTAAGCTTAGGCTTATTTGATGAAGCAGGTGCAATGGAAAAATTCACTGCCTGGACTGCTGAACATGATTCAAATGTTTCAAGGCGCCAGGGTGCACACAAAAAGGCCCGTAGCGACAGACGCGACCAACCAATTGTAAAAAAGGTGGAAGCTAAAGTTGAAGCACCTGCTGCCGAACCTGTACAAGCTGAAGCTGAAACACCGGCATCTGAAGAAACCAAAACAGAAGAATAATACCTCTGTTCCGTTAATTCTTTAAAGTCCTGATTTTTTATCGGGACTTTTTTTATGTGCCAGACGGTAAACCTTTGTGGTACTTCATTGGCTCCGATAGCTATCGGAGCACTCTTGTACATTTTATTTCTATTGAGCATTCATGTACTTTTATATGTCAGCTTCTATAATTTCAATTTCAGTAATATTATTATTATGTATTTCATGAATCGATTTTAAAGATAATTGAAACCAGTACTCTTGCTTTTCAATATAAATACTAAAACAAAATTCCATCTCACTTCCATCAAATCCACCCTCGTATATTACAGACTGAAACTGGTCATCTGACTCAATTTCAGCCCATTGTTCTATACTTTTATTTTTAGCAATTATCTCATTACAAATTTCATAAAACTCTTCTTCAAATTTGTGAATATACTGTTTAATTTAGATAAAGTTTTTGCGACTACAAATGTATAGGATTACTATTTTACCGGGATTGCTGAAATAAAGGTTTAAAAAACCTCATATAAAAATCAAGTAACTTACACCCAAATGAATCAATATTTTAAAATAGGCAAACTTGCCGCCAGCACCGGCTTAAAAGGCGAACTGGTTCTGCAGCATAACCTTGGAAAGAAAAATACTTTCAAAGGGTTGGAGGCAATTTTTCTGGAAGATAAAAAAGACAGCTTCATTCCTTATTTTTTGCAATCGGCCAAAATCAGGAGCGATAATGAAACCGTTATAAAACTGGAAGGCATTGACATTGTAGAAACTGCCCGTAAACTAACACCCAAAGAAGTCTGGCTTCTGGAAGAAGATTTTAAAAAATTCGCCGCCAAATCATCGCCCATTGCATTGCTTGGTTATAATATCATTAATGATGATGAGGACCTGGGGGAGATACTGGAAGTGATAGAACAACCACACCAGGTTCTTTGTGCCATTCTCATAAATGGAAAGGAAGCACTCATTCCCATTCATGAAGATAGCCTTGAAAAAGTAGATGCAAAGAACCGGAAAGTGTATGTGAATTTACCGGATGGGTTGCTGGAGATTTATAAATAAATTCAAAATTCAAAATTCAAAATTCAAAAGTCAAAAGTCAAAAGAAAAAGAGCCTGTAGTTTTAAGGTTATATTTTTGAATTTTAACTTTTGAATTTTGACTTAATAAAAGTGGAAGCCCTTCAACGCATCATAGCACATTTAGACCTCGATACTTTTTTTGTATCGGTAGAATTGCTCAATCACCCTGAGTATATCGGCAAGCCTTCATTTGTTGGTGGGCGTGACCGGGGTGTTGTTACTTCGGCCAGTTACGAGGCAAGGGCTTTTGGTGTACGCAGCGGGATGCCCAGCCGCAAAGCACTTCAGCTTTGCCCACATGCCATTGTATTAGGATGGAGCCGGGGTGAATACAGCAGGTACAGTCGTTGGGTTACCGAGATCATTGCAGCCAAAGCACCCCTTTTTGAAAAAGCATCCGTTGATGAATTTTATATTGACCTTACCGGTATGCAGAAATTCTTCGATCCACTGCAATGGACCGTTGACTTGCGCAAACAAATAATTGATGAAACCAAATTGCCCATTTCATTTGGTATGGCCAGCAATAAAATGATGGCAAAGATTGCTACGGATGAAGCCAAGCCCAATGGTTATTTACAGGTACCTTTTGGAAAAGAGAAAGAATTCTTAGCGCCCATGCCGGTCAGCAAGATCCCCGGTGTGGGTGAGCATACCTATGAAGTGCTGAAAGCTATGGGGATAAAAATTATTAAAGACATCAGTGAAAAAACAACCGAAGAGCTGGAAGAAAGATTGGGAAAATGGGGCATTGATCTCTGGTATAAGAGCCAGGGCATTCATCACGGCGAAGTATCTTCCTATCATGAAGCCAAATCTATCTCTTCTGAACATACATTTGATGAGAACAAACTGGATGTGGATTTTTTGAAAAGTGAATTGGTAAGGCTCACTGAGAAAATTGCTTACGAATTAAGACAGGACGGTAAAGTAGCGGGCTGTGTTGCCGTGAAAATAAGATACCACGATTTTGAGACAACTTCCCGGCAGATAACTGTGCCTTATAGCTGTGCCGATGATGAGTTCATACCCGTTGTGAAGGAGTTGTTTGATAAATTATACCGCAGGGGAGAGCCGGTACGTTTACTTGGGGTAAGGTTGAGCGAGCTTACGAACGACGCCATTCAAACCAATTTATTTGATGATGTAGAACGGAAGACCGACCTGTATAAAGCAATAGATAATGTAAAAGACAGGTTTGGAAAAGATTCACTGAAAAGGGCTTCGTCTTCTAAGAAATAGAATGTATTTTTATCCTTCACAAAATTTTATTGCTATGAGTTTACGATTAGGGGATACTGCTCCCAACTTTAAAGCCAAAACCTCTTTAGGCGAAATTGATCTTTATGAATACTTAGGGGATTCATGGGGAATTTTATTTTCCCATCCTGCTGACTATACACCTGTGTGTACCACAGAACTGGGGCGTACCGCAGCTTTAAAAGATGAATTTGCAAAACGCAATGTAAAAGTGCTGGCGCTGAGTGTTGATCCTGTTGATAAACACCTGGGCTGGATCAACGATATCAATGAAACACAGAACTGCACAGTTGATTTTCCCATTATTGCAGATGATGACAGGAAGGTTGCTGAAGCATACGATTTTATTCATCCCAATGCTTCGGCAACGGCAACTGTCCGTTCCCTGGTGGTTATTGGTCCGGATAAGGCTGTAAAACTGATCATCACTTATCCTGCATCTACCGGGAGGAATTTTGTTGAAGTGTTAAGGGTGGTGGATTCACTGCAGCTTACTGCCAACTACAGTGTGGCTACTCCTGTTAACTGGGTTGCCGGCGAAAAAGTGATTGTGGTACCGGCAATAAGTACCGAAGACGCGATCAAAAAATTCCCTAAAGGTGTTGAAATTATAAAACCATATTTGCGCTACACACCACAACCGAATATTGATTGATATAGGTGTCTGGCCAATACGTAGAGTTTGGCGGTTCAAGAGATTTACTGATTACATGCAGATAACATGATGCAGAGTCTATTTAGTGGCCTGACACCTAATGCTTCTTCAACTGCTGTAGTAAGGCCCTGATATCTTTTGGAAGTTCAGCTTCCAGGTCAATAATTTGACCATCAGCATCTGTAAATTTTAACCGGTAAGAATGTAAAGCCAGCCTGTTCAGCATGGGCCTTTCTTCTTCATCATGCTTGCTCAGCTTGTACTTTTTTTTGATGGAAGAAAGCAAAACAGGTTTTCCATCACCATACAATTCATCGCAGGCCAGCGGGTGGCCAATATTTTTGCAATGCACCCTTATCTGGTGGGTACGCCCCGTATGCAGCTGAAATTGAACCAGTGAAAAAGTTTTATTTTCCGCTATCACTTTATAATCTGTTACCGAAGGTTTCCCCCGTTGGTGTACAATATAAAATCCTTTTTGCACCCCATGTTCGGCAATGGGTGCATCAATGGTTCCTTCTTTTGTTGCAGGTATCCCATGCACCAGTCCCTGGTAATATTTTTCAATTTTTCTTTCTTCAAAAAGCTGGGAAAAATATTTGTGCGCTGCTTCGGTCTTTGCAAAGATGATGATACCACTGGTATCTTTATCCAAACGGTGTACGGTAAATATGCTCCCATATTTTTCCAGCAAAATATCTTTAAGCGATGTTTGAGTTTGTTCCCTGTCGGGAATAGATAATAAACCTGCCGGTTTATTCACGGCAATAAATGAATCATTTTCGAAAATAATCATTTTCGATAAACCCCTCCCTTCGACTCCGCTCAGGATTGGGGAACCGGCTCTTTTAATATTATTGGTCTCTGACAAAATATAAACTGTTTATTTCTTTTTGGAAGTATTCATGTATTTCAGCAGGCGGATCTCTTTTTCGCTTAAGTAGCGCCACTTGCTGCGCTCTACATTTTTCTTGGTAAGATTGGCATACATCACCCTGTCGAGGCCCTTTACATCATAACCCAGGTGTTCAAATATGCGTCGGACTATACGGTTGCGGCCGCTGTGCAGTTCAATACCTATAATGGATTTGTCCTTGCTGTCGGCATAAGCCAGGCTGTCGATCTGGATTTCACCATCTTCCAACTTCAGGCCCTTAACTATTTTATCAAAGTCGCCTTTAGTAAGTGGCTTATCTAATTTTACTTCGTAGATCTTTTTTATTTCGTAGCTGGGGTGAGAAAGTTTTTGGGTAAGGTCACCATCATTGGTCAGCAATAAAACACCCGAAGTATTCCTGTCTAACCTCCCAATTGGGTAAACCCTTTCAGTTGTAGCTTTCATGATCAACTGCAATACTGTTTTTCTTCCCTGCGGATCATCGGTTGTTGTGATATAATCTTTGGGTTTATTCAACAGGATGTACACGAGGTTCTTGGTTACAAATAATTTTTTGCCATTGTAAACCACCTCGTCTTTTTCCTGTACTTTATAACCGGGCTCTTTTACAACCTCGCCATTTACTTTTACCTTACCTGCATTTACATACTCAACAGCATCCCTGCGGGAACATACACCACAGTGCGCCATAAATTTATTTAGTGGCATAATACCTGTTGGGGCATTGTCATTTGCTGCTGTTGCTTTCGCTGATTTTTGGTGAGGGGTTTTTGCGGCTCCTCTTGGTTTATCAACTGCCGGTGTTGTTTCGGGTTTCCCCTTGGCATTGTCAGCAGCTTTGGTTGCCATACCGCCCTTCTTGGCCTGGCGGGCAAGGTATTCTTCTTTCTTTTTCTCCTCAAAAAAAGCATTTCTTTCCTTACGGTACTTTTTCTTTTCCTGGCGGAATTCTTCTTTTACAACGCTGTTTTTCTTTTTGGGAACAAATTTCTGGAATGGAGACTGGCTCATTTTGTAGTGATTTTGCTGTTATTACAACAGTAGTGAAGGGCAAAGATATGCATTTTTGGGTGTTTTTTTTCGGGGAGTCACCCCAGGAGGGTGACTCCCCGAAAAAAAGATCGCCATTAAAAAAGCCGCTCCTTTAAGGAACGGCTTTAACTGGTAAAGGGTAGGTTAATTATTTTTTAGTTCTTGATCTGCCACTATGATTTTTCCTCATTTCCTCTTTTTTCTTTAATTGCTCCGGGGTAAGTATTTTACTGTGCTGCTCTTTAGCTTCAGCTTTTAAAGCCATCATCTGCTCTTTTTTCTGCTCCATGCTTAGAGATGCATTATTTTTTATGCTTTCTGCCTTTGCACGCATGTTGGTACGCTGGGATTTTAATTTTGCAACCTGGTCATCGGATAAATTCAGGGTTGTTTTCATTTTATCCATACGCTTTGCATAACCTTCTTCTCTCTTAATTTTCCGCTCAGCTTTTAACTGCTCCATTTTGGTTTTTTGCCCGACTGTCAATAATCCGTCCATTTTTGCTTTTCTTTCTTTAAGAATGGCAGATTTCCTGCTACGCTGTTCTTTAACAGTAATATTCTCATTCTTATTCAGGTCCTGCATTTTTTTGCGGAAATCTTCGTTGATCGTCTTTGCCTGCATTTTCTGATCTTCAGAAAAATTGAGTTCTTTAGCCATCATTCCTTTATGATGTTGACGATGATGGCCTCTTTTGCCCATTTTATCCTGTGCACTTGCTGTAACTGATAAAGCAAATATGGCGATCAGGGGAATTAATAATTTTTTCATGTGCTGTTTTTTTAATTGTACATGGATATAGACCCCCAAAGTATAAAGAGGTTTAAATCAGAACGGTAAAGAAAAGTTAAACGGCTTTTTTATTGGCCAGTTGACCGCAGGCCGCATCTATATCCTTACCCCGGCTCCTCCTCAGCCTTACATTTACCCTATGTTTGGCTAAATAGTCGGTAAACTGCTGGGTAGTGTCCTCATCGGGTTTGGTGAAAGATGCATTGTCGATGGGGTTATATTCAATCACATTGATCAGGTGGGTTGGAATTTGACGATAGATCCTGATCAGGTCATCGGCATCCTGTATGCTGTCATTTACATCTTTAAACAAAATGTATTCCAAAGTAATGTCGTTCTTGGTCTGTTCATAAAAATAATTGAGTGCTTCCACCAGCACTTCAATACTGTTGCTTTCGTTAATGGGCATGATGGCATCCCTCTTTTTATCAGTGGCAGCATGTAATGACAGGGCCAGGTTAAACTTCACCTTATCATCGCCCAACTGCCGTATCTGCTTGGCCACACCGGCTGTTGAAACCGTGATCCGCTTTGGGCTCATGCCCATACCATCGTTTGACGTGATCTTGTCTATTGCCTGTAAAACATTTTTATAATTAAGCAAAGGCTCGCCCATGCCCATAAAAACGATATTGGTTAATTTAGTGCCATATACTTTTTCACTCTGCTCGTTCAGTAATGCCACCTGGTCGTAGATCTCATCAAAGTTCAGGTTGCGCTTGCGGTCCATATACCCTGTTGCACAAAATTTACAACTGAGACTGCAACCGATCTGGGAAGACACGCATGCGGTTTGCCTTTTTTCAGTAGGAATTAAAACGCCTTCAACAAAATGTCCGTCAAATGTTTTAAACCTTGATTTTACAGTACCATCACCGCTTACCTGGTTGGTGTCAACTGTAATGGCAGGTAAACTAAAACTTTCGGCTAATTTGATACGCAGTTCCTTCGATAAATTGCTCATATCATCAAAACTCCGGGCATTTTTTTTCCAGATCCATTCATAGGTTTGTATGGCCCTGAATTTTTTATCTCCTATTGATTCAAAATATTCCTTTAACTCGATGAGGCTTAAGCTGCGTATATTCTTTTCTGCTGACATCCTGCAAAGGTACTGCCCGCAGCGCTATTTTCCCGTATGAATGTGCATTACGTCAAGTCGTGCCGGAGGTTTGGCTAAATAATTGTAGCTTCCATACAAATATTATCCAATGCGTAAGTATGCCTTTTTAATAATTTATTTTTTTATTTTTTCATACTCCTGCAGCCGGTGCAGTTCAAATATGCAGTCAAATGGCAATATCGAAACAGGTACTGATTCTATCAAAACAGTTTTAACCGGGCTGAACTATCCATGGGAGATATTATGGGGCAAGGATGATCATATCTGGATGACTGAACGGGAAGGAAGGATCAGTAAGATCAACCCTTCAACAGGGGCAATTGTTTTTTCGGCAACGATCCCTGGTGTGGTTAGTAATAATGAAGGAGGCATGTTGGGTATGGTGCAACACCCGGACTTTTTAACCAATGGATTATTTTATGTGGCGTACAATTATAATAGCGGGAGTAATTACCGGGAGAAAATGGTGCAGATGAAATTTGAGAACGGAACTATTCAAACTGTAAGCACATTAATTCAGAATATTGCTGCATCAAGTATCCATAATGGGTCAAGGCTTTGGATCAGCAATGATGCAACCCCATATCTTTTTATGACAACAGGAGACGCATCCAACCAGTCTGATCCTCAAAACATAACCTCACTTTCCGGAAAAGTTTTACGGTTTAACCTGGATGGATCAATACCTGCCGATAATCCATATTCCGGTTCCCCGGTCTGGAGTTTTGGACACCGTAACCAGCAGGGCCTGGTAGTTGCCAATGGAAAAATGTATGCCAGTGAGCATGGTCCCAATATTGAAGATGAAGTAAATATCATTGAAAAGAACAGGAATTATGGCTGGCCAACAGTTAATGGCCCCTGTGATCAGCCGGCAGAGATAACATTTTGTAATGCCAATAATGTAAAGCAGCCGATCTGGAGCAGCGGCAGCGGTACCATCGCTGTTTGTGGTATGGATTATTATCATGGCGATCTTATTCCGGGCTGGAAGAACAGTTTATTGATGTGTACTTTAAAAGATGCCAGTTTACGTGTGCTCACTTTAAACAATGACGGTCTTTCAGTAGTAAAGCAACAAACTTTTTTTAAGAACAAATTTGGCAGGATAAGGGATATTTGTATCTCACCAGCCGGCAGGGTTTACCTGTGTACCAGTAACGGGGGTAATGGGGACGTGTTGGTGGAAATTTCTAAGCTTTGATTTTGCGTTCCTAAGATTCAAAGGAAGCAAATATTTAAAAACTAAACATGGCAAAAGCAGTAAAAAAAGCAGCAGCAGCAAATGCGGAAATCATTAGCAAGATTTATTTTATCAGGAATAAGAAAATAATGCTGGATAGAGACCTGGCGGAACTCTCACCTCCCTGGTCGGTGTCTCACCGACCGGACCCATGAACCAAGACAATAACTACCCAATTTTTCCAATTTCGCATATTTGACAGTATTTACGTTCTTTGTGTATTAATGAAGCTGAATAAAGATATTTAGTACAAGAGTAAAAGACCAGCATGCAAACAGTTTACGTAATAGATGCAATAAGAACACCCATTGGAAAATATGGCGGATCATTAAGTGGGGTAAGGCCCGACGATCTGCTGGCATATGTGATCAGCGTTTTGGTAAAAAGAAATGCCAACATTGATGTAAATGCCATTGAAGATGTGATTGCAGGCGCAGCCAATCAAAGTGGTGAAGATAACCGCAACGTGGCCCGTATGGCTGCTTTGCTGGCGGGCTTGCCACCCACAGTAGCCGGTAATACGGTGAACAGGTTGTGCGCCAGCGGCCTGCAGGCCATTATGGATTGTGCCCGGGCAATAGCCTGCGGCGATGGAGAACTGATGATAGCCTGCGGTGTGGAGAGTATGAGTAGGGCACCATACGTAATGCCAAAAAGTACAACAGGATTTGGCCGTGAGCAACAAATTGTTGATACAACTTTGGGCTGGCGTTTTGTAAATAAAAAACTTGCAGAATTATATTATCCATACACCATGGGTGAAACAGCTGAGAATGTTGCCAGGCGATGGAACATCAGCCGTCATGCACAGGATGAATTTGCATTTGAGAGTCAGCAGAAATATGAAAAAGCTCATGCCGCAAATAAATGGGCCGATGAGATCACACCCATCCAGGTGCAGATCGGTAAGGATGTTTTTGATTTTGAAAAAGATGAACATCCACGTTTGTCGAGCCTTGATAAACTGGGACAGTTAAAACCTGCATTTGCCAAAGAAGGTACGGTTACTGCGGGCAACAGCAGTGGCATTAATGACGGAGCTGCTGCCATGTTACTGGCAAGTGAAGCCGCTGTAAAAAGATATGGCCTGCAGCCAATGGCAAAGATCATAAGCATGGCTGTTGCGGGTGTTGATCCTGCGATCATGGGTATTGGTCCCGTGCCTGCAACCAATAAGGCTTTGGAAAGGGCAGGACTGCAGGTTGGCGATCTTGACCTGATCGAACTGAATGAAGCATTTGCCTCGCAATCCATTGCCTGTATACATGACCTTGGCCTTGATCTGGAAAAAGTAAATGTAAATGGAGGTGCTATTGCACTGGGGCATCCACTGGGTTGCAGCGGTGTAAGAATTTCAACTACATTATTACATGAATTGAAAAGACGCAAAGGTAAATATGGGCTGGCTACCATGTGTGTTGGCGTAGGACAGGGCTCAGCAATTATTTATGAAGGGTTATAAATTTTACTTTAGAATGCTGTCAGGCTGAGCTTGTCGAAGCCGGTAATAATATCAGCGTTCATAAATAACCCGCCTTCGACAAGCTCAGGCTGACAATTCATTAAATTAATAAGAGCAAATACTCTAAGAAATACTAGAGATTTTTCAAATAATCCGCCAGTTTATCAAAAGCAATTGTTTCCTGGTTACCTGTTGCTAAGTTCTTAACAGCACAGTTCTTTTCTTCTATCTCTTTACTGCCGATGATGATCACAAAAGGAATATTCTTCTTTTCGGCGTAGGTAAACTGTTTATTTATTTTTGTTGCTTCATGGTACAACTCACAGGCTATGCCGTTGCTGCGCAATTGCTGCATGATGCCGAATGCAAAATTGCTTTCTGCCTCTCCCATATTAAAGAACAGTGCTTTAGTACTTATCTGCACATCCTGTGGAAATAAATTCATTTCTTCCATTACATCATAAATTCTGTCAACACCGAAACTGATGCCCACACCGGGAATATTGGGAACGCCAAACAAACCGGTAAGGTCATCGTAACGGCCACCGCCGCCAATGCTTCCCATTTTTACTTCTTCGGGTGCCTTGGCTTCAAAAATGATCCCGGTATAGTAATTCAATCCCCTTGCTAAAGTAAAGTCAATGCTGAGGTTTGTATTTTTTGCCTGGTTGAAAACAAATTCCACTTCAGCAATTCCCTGTTTACCAATTTCGCCTGAATCGATGAGTGATTTAATTTCAGTAAGTTTTTCTTCGTTGGTTCCGGTTATGTTGAGATATTTTTCGATGATCGTTACCTGCTTATCCTGCAAACCACGCTGTTGTAATTCTTCCTTTACTTTGTCAAGACCGATCTTATCTAATTTATCAATAGCAATGGTAATGTCGATCATTTTATCGGCACCGCCACAAAGCTCAGCAAGTGCCACCAGGATTTTTCTGCTGTTAATTCTTAATTCATAATTCTTAATTCCTAATTGTACAAAAACTTCATGATAAATATTAGCAAGCTCCACTTCGTTCAATAAAGAAAGGCTCCCCACCACATCGGCATCACATTGCGTAAACTCCCGGTAGCGGCCTTTTTGCGGCCTGTCGGCACGCCACACGGGTTGTATTTGATATCGGCGAAAAGGGAAGGTTAGTTTAGTATGGTTCATGGCTACGAACCTGGCAAAGGGAATGGTGAGATCATATTTTAAAGCACGTTCGGTAATATCACTGCTGCTTTTACCTTCCAGTAATTTTTCAAAACCGGCTTTCGATCTTTCAATATTCTTTTCGTTGTTAATGCCGTTATTCAATATTTTAAAAATGAGCTTATCACCCTCTTCTCCATATTTCCCCATCAAAGTATCCAGGTTTTCCATGGCCGGCGTTTCCAGCGGCTGAAAACTATACAAATCAAAAACATTACGGATAACAGAAAATATATAATTCCGCTTTCTTACTGTTTCAGCCGAAAAATCCCTTGTGCCCTGCGGTATGGATGGTTTATTGGTCATAGTAGATCGTCAGTTCTTGTTTGTATATTTTTTTATGATGCTGTCGCAGTTGTTGTTTATAATTTCAAATGCTTCATGGTAATGGCTTTCCGGTCCGCTCCATGGGTCGGGTACATTCCTGTCCTCCCCGGGATATTGTTCATTTAAAAACAAACTTACTTTTTTTGGATCGAATTTATCTTTAGCGATCCTTCTCATGTCATCAAGCACATCATCTGCCATTGCAAATATGAGATCATATTTTTCAAGATCGGCTGCTGTAAATATCCTGCTTTTTTGCTTGCTGATATCAATTCCGTTTGCGGCTGCCACTTTTATGCTTAAATGATGCGGCGGCTCACCGGTATGATATCCATTTGTTCCGGCGCTTTCAACCTGCCAGTCCAACCCGGCCTGTAATGCTTTTTCCTGTAAAATGCCTTCGGCCAGTGGGCTGCGGCAGATATTACCGAGGCATACCATCAAAATTTTCATGCGGCAAAGATAGTTAGCAGTGGGCAGTTGGCAATATGCAGTTGGCAGTTGCCAGTAAGTAACAATCAACATACACTTTGCAAACTGTTAACTGCCAACTGCCAACTGTTTTATGGAATCTTATGCCTTAATACATCTTACTGTTGAACACGGCGCCGGTTTTGATCTTTTTTTAATCTCCCGATAATTATCGGGATCAAAACCAATCAGACATGAACAAGAATTTTATATTGAAAGCTGATATCTTAGATATCATTTTCGAAAAGCGTAACAAAGACTACGGAGCCTATGACCTGCGTAAGTTTTATCCCAACCGTTTAAAACTGGCACTGGGATTAATGCTCATCGTTGCCGCGACCTTCTCAGCCTTTACTCTATTACCTGAAAAATCAGGCCCCGTAATTACCAGGCCTTACGAAATTGTCGATCCGGAATTAGGGAAAGTTCCCCCGCCAAAGAAACCTGAGAAAAACGAGCCTGTAAAAAAACAGGAGCTGGTAAAACCTGTGGCTAAAGCAACGCCTGTAAACCAGGTAAAACATACAACTAATATTGTTGTTGTTCCAAAGACCGATAAGTCAGATTCGATTATAACAATTAAGTCAACCGATGTAATCGGTACAAAAAATATTGTTACAACAACCCCTGGTACCGTTTTAGTGGATCCTAATAAAACAGAACCTGCTACAGGCCCGGTAGTGGTTGCTCCAAAAACAGACCTTACTACACCAAGGGATGGAGGTGATGTTGATATACTTCCTTCTTATCCCGGCGGTATGGAGGCTTTGCGGAAATTCCTGGAAAAGAACCTGCATACCCCTGATGAACTGGAGAACGGGGAAGCCGTAAATGTGCGGGTAAAATTTGTGGTGGATTATACCGGTAAGCTACAAAGTTTTGTAACCGTACTTGATGGTGGCGATGCGTATAATAAAGAAGTGGTAAGGGTACTGAAGAAAATGCCGAACTGGATACCCGGTAAAGCCAATGGCGAAAATGTACCGGTGTATTTTACCATTCCGGTAAAGTTTGTAATGACGGACTGATTATTATCATTATTATCAGTAATAAATTTTCAGTATTTTCACAGCCCGAATTGCGAAAGCAAAGCGGGCTTAAATTTAAAAACAATATGGCATTGGAAGAATTTGAAAAAGAGGAAATGAGCGACCGGGAAAAAGGGTACCTGCGCATGCGGAGCATCATGGACTACGGGATGGGTATACTCTGGACAGGCATGGGGGTGTTTATGTTCTTTATTGAGAGATTCAAGCCTGACCTGGCTGAAAGATATGACCCCAATGTTATTAAAATATTTGCTGCCATTTGTGTGCTATATGGATTATTCAGGATCTACAGGGGGTACAAGAAAAAATATTTAAGGGACAGATGAATAGGAAAAATTTAAGAAAGTCAATCACACTCAGTATAATTTTTTTTATAGCTTTTTTTTTAATTGAAGGTTGTAAAGGGAAGGTGAATGGACGGACAGATACACCCATGACCGGCAGCATTCATGTCAGCATTGATGAATCTTTTAAACCGGTGATGGAAGAACAGATCAGGGTTTTTGAAAAATCATTTCCTGATGCTCATATTATTGCCGAATACAAAACCGAAGCAGACTGTTTTAAGGATTTTTACAATGATACTTTAAACCGTATGATCATTGTGACCCGTGGGTTAAGGGATGATGAAGATGAATACTTTTTAAATAAACTCAAATATTATCCCCACTGGGATAATATTGCTAATGATGCCATCACACTGATCGTAAACAGTAAGAGTAATGATACGCTGTTTACCCTTGAGCGTTTAAATAAGCAGTTATCCGGGCAGATCAACAGGGATCAAAAAGTTGTTTTTGATGGATTGAATGCAACCAGTACAGTAAGGTTTGCCATGGACAGTATTTTAAAAGGACAAAAGTTTGACACCACAGTTGTGCAGGCAGTAAAAAGCAGCCAGGAAGTAATTGACTACGTTGCTAAAACTGAAAATGCAATTGGCTTTGTTGGTATCAGCTGGATCGGTAATCCGGAAGACAGTGCGCAGTTGAATATGTTAAATAAAGTAAAAATTGCTTACGTCTCCTGCGTGGTTTGCGACGAGCAACCTTTTGTAAAACCAATGCAGGCAAGCATTTTGACAAGGAGGTACCCTTTGGTACGGGGTTTGTATTACATACTGAAAGAAAATTACAACGGACTTGGTACAGGGTTTGTAAATTTCTTAAACCAGGAGAGAGGACAGTTGATCTTTAGAAGAGCATATTTAGGAAGCAGGATGCAGTTTGGAGTGCGGAGAGTAAAGATCAACCTGAAATTATAAAAAGATTATCAGGATATAATGAAAGAATGTTTTAAAATTGAATATTATTGTAAAGACTTAAACAGCGAATAAAATGAAGAATTTAAAATTTACACTTATCCTTTTGAGCAGTTTTCTGGCGATGAATTTTATTCAGGCACAGAGTATTGATGATGGTAAAAAGTTTTTGTACTATGAGAAATTCATCAGTGCAAAAAATGTATTCCAGCAATTGTTGACTGCAAATCCCAATAATGATGAAGCAGCTTATTGGCTTGGACGAACATTGATCGCCCCTGATGAAGATAAAGATATTGAAGCTGCAAAAGCAGTTTATCAAAAAGGACTGGCAGCAAACCCTAACAGTGCTTTATTAAACGCGGGCATGGGCCATGTGGAATTACTGGAAGGTAAAACCCAACAGGCACGTAACCATTTTGAAACGGCTTTAAGCTTAGGTGGCGGAAAAAGTATTGACGTGCTGGATGCAGTTGGTTTTGCCAATGGAGATTTTGATTCAAAATCTGGTGATGCGGCTTATGCAGTTGAAAAACTTGTACAGGCCACCAATATCAAAAAATTCAAAGATGCCAGGGTCATGACAGATCTTGGAGACGCATACCGTAAACTTGGTGATGGCGGATCTGCACAACGTAGCTATGAAGCTGCATTGGCTATTGATCCCTCTTATGCCAGGGCAAAATTCCGTATTGGAAGAATTTACCAGTCGCAGGGAACTAACCAGCAGAGCATTTTTTTACAGTATTATAATGATGCCATTGCTCTGGATCCGAATTATTCGCCGGTGTATTTTTACCTTCACCAGTATTTTTATGCAACTGATGTGGTAAAATCAGCCACTTATTTGGATAAGTATTTAAAAGCAAAGGGATCAGATGAACCCAATGCATGTTTCCTGAATGCACAGATGAAATTTGCCCAGGGATTGTTTGCTGAAACAATTACGGCCGCAGATATTTGTTTAAATGCCGGGGGAACACCTTATCCAAACTTATATGGTTTAAAGGCGTATGCGTATAATAAGATGGGCGATTCTAATAACGCAAAACTTGCATTTGATATGTATTTTCAAAAGCAAAAGCCCGGTAAACTCGGTCCCAGGGACTATTTTACCTATGCAGGTGTATTGCTGAAATTCCCGGGCAATGAAGCTTTGGCGGGTACTTATATGCAAAAGGCTGTTGAGTTAGACAGTACAGAAATTGGAAAAATCACCATGATAAAAGAGGTAGCTACTGTTTTCGAGGCCAGGCAAATGTTTGGCGATGCAGCCGATTGGTATAAAAAAATAATCTACATTAAGAAAGACCCGGGAAAAACGGATCTATATAATGCAGGTATTGGCTATTACCGTGCAAAAAATTATCCTGCAGTTACTGAGATCTTTAACCAGTATGCTCAAAAATTCCCGGATGACATTTTTGGATACTATTATAAAGGTGCTGCCCAGGCAGGTATTGATACCTTAATGGTAACTGATTCAGCCTATCAAACCTATCTCAAAGCGGTTGCAGTTGGTGAAGCATATCCTGATAAATCAAGAATATTACCCTTGTTAAAAGGAAGCTACAGGTATTTGATCATTTATTCAGCCAATAAATTAAAGGATAAAGAACTGGCACTAAGTTATGTTGACAAGGCATTGCTGATAGCCCCTGCGGATGCTGAGTTGATTGGGTTCAAAGAATCGATCTCTAAAATGGGTGCTCCTAAGCCACCTGCAACAAAACCTGTAACAAAACCTGCAACGAAACCGGCGGGTGGTAAAAAACCTTTGCCAAAAAAAAAATAGTAACGCCAATAAAGAAAAAGGCATAAAATAGCAACAAAACCCCGTTATCTTTTTAATAACGGGGTTTTGTTTTATTAGCTATTGAATATTGCACTTGCTGCCGTATTTTTGCCGACAATAACAGCGTATTTTATATGGAGTTTTTTTTAATACAGGCTACCGATGTAAATAATGCGGCAAATTACCTGCCTATAGGCCTTCAAATGCTCTTTGCTGTTGGACTGATAGCTACTATCATCGTGCTTTCCAACTACCTGGGGCCCAAAAGAGCTACAGCAGATAAACTGCAAAATTTTGAAAGCGGTATCCAGATAAGAGGCAATGCCCGCCAACCCATGGCAGTTAAATATTTCCTGGTTGCTATATTATTTGTATTGTTTGATGTAGAAGTTATATTCTTCTATCCCTATGCTGTAAATTTCCGCGAATTGGGATGGAGTGGATTTGTAGCAGTATTGGTATTTGTGTCTTTATTTATAACAGGCCTGGTTTATATATTTAAAAAGAAGGCGTTGGAGTGGGAAGAGTAACAGTTGCCAGTTTGCAGTGTGCAGTTTGTAAACTGCCAACTGCCTATTGCCAACTTTTTTTGATAATACATTATAATTCGAATTATGTCTCGTCCGGTACAATATAATAACACCATAAAATTCGAAGGTATTCCTGAAGGATACATGGGGGAAGGGTTCATGGCAACCAATTTGGAAAAAGTGGTGAGCCTGGCCCGTAAGAATTCTATCTGGCCCTTGCCATTTGCAACCAGTTGTTGTGGAATTGAATTCATGGCAACAGCCGCCAGTCATTACGACCTGGCCAGGTTTGGTGCAGAACGTATGAGTTTTTCTCCACGCCAGTGCGATCTTTTATTGGTGATGGGAACCATTGCTAAAAAGATGGGCCCTGTTTTGCGACAGGTTTACCTGCAAATGGCAGAGCCACGCTGGGTTTTATCTATGGGTGCATGTGCATGTTCAGGCGGGATCTTCGATAGTTACTCCGTTTTACAGGGAATAGACCAGGTTATCCCGGTAGACGTATATGTTCCCGGTTGTCCGCCAAGGCCCGAAGCGGTATTAGATGGGTTCATGAAGATTCAGGACCTGGTAAATGCAGAAGGGTTGAGAAGGAGAAACAGTGACCAATACAAAGAGTTGATGGCTGGGTATGGAATACAATAAAAAGTAAAAAGGCAAAATTCAAAAAAGGATCTCAATCTTTTGAATTTTGATTTTTGAATTTTGACTTTATAATATGACTTTGACCAACGAAACGATACAACAAAAACTAACTGATAAATTCCCCGATCAATTAACCGATTGGCAGCAGCCTTATGGCATGCTCACGTTTACTGCACCCAAAGAACTGAATTTAAAAGTGCTCCAGTTTTTATATGATGATGCTGAATTAAGATTTCAGTTCCTGACCGATCTGCAGGCCGTACATTATCCCGGCAACAAAGGAGCAGAACTGGCTGTGGTATATCACCTGCATAATTTGGTAGATAATGTACGGATACGTTTTAAAGTATTCACAAATATTGAAAAACCCGATGTGTTCAGTGCAACAGCATTATACCGGTCAGCCAATCATATGGAAAGGGAAACCTATGATTTTTATGGTGTAAACTTTATTGGGCATCCTAACCTGACCAGGATATTGAATGTTGATGAAATGGATTATTTCCCCATGCGGAAAGAGTTTCCATTGGAAGAGCAGAGCAGGATCGATAAGGATGATGAGATGTTTGGAAGAGGATGAAAATTTAAAAATCAAAATTAAAAATTCAAAATGGGATCCTTTTATGGAAACCTTTTGAATTTTGACTTTTAACTTTTGACTTTAATTATGAGTGAACATATTCTTTTACCGGAAGGCAGTATAGAAAAGCAAACCACCACGCTTAACCTGGGGCCAACGCACCCGGCTACACATGGTGTGTTTCAGAATATACTGGAGCTGGATGGCGAGCGCATTTTAAAATCTACTTCAACCATAGGGTATATTCACCGGGCATTTGAAAAAATTGCAGAGCGAAGGCCTTTATACCAGATCACACCGCTTACAGACAGGCTGAATTATTGCTCATCCCCACTTAATAATATGGGATGGCATATCACCTGCGAAAAACTACTGGGCATTAAAATCCCAAAAAGGGTGGATTACTTAAGGGTCATCATTATGGAATTAGCCAGGATATCGGATCACCTGATCTGTAATTCCATTGTAGGCGTGGATAGCGGTGCTTATACCGGATTTTTGTATGTAATGCAGTATCGTGAACTGATCTATGAAATATATGAAGAGATATGTGGCTCCCGCCTTACTACTACAATTGGGCGTATTGGCGGTTTTGAAAGGAATTTCACGCCGGTGGCATTTCAGAAACTTGAAAAATTCCTGAAAGAATATCCCCGTGTGTTAAAAGAATTTGAGAACCTGTTTACCCGTAACCGCATCTTTATGGACCGGACAATTGGCTGCGGACCTATTGGTGCTGAACGGGCATTGAATTATGGTTTCACCGGGCCAAACTTACGTGCCGCAGGTGTAGATTATGATGTACGTGTACACACGCCATACAGTAGCTACGAAGATTTTGATTTTATTGTTCCCGTTGGCACAACTGGCGATTGCTACGACCGTTTCCTGGTTCGTAATGAAGAAATGTGGCAGAGCCTGAGCATTATTGAACAGGCTTACCAAAAAGTACAGGAATTTAAAGGCGCCGAAGCAGAAGTGTTTCACGCCGATTCGCCTGCCTATTATTTACCACCGAAAAAAGATGTGTACACCAAAATGGAAGCGCTTATCTATCACTTTAAAATAGTGATGGGAGAGACCGAAATGCCTGTTGGCGAAGTATACAGTTCTGTGGAAGCAGGCAACGGCGAGCTTGGATTTTACCTGATCAGTGATGGGGGAAGAACACCATACCGTTTACATTTTCGCAGGCCATGTTTTATTTATTACCAGGCTTTTGAAGAATTGGTTAAAGGTGGTATGCTGAGTGATGCGATCATAACGATGAGCAGTTTAAATTTGATAGCAGGAGAAATGGATGCGTAGGAATTAAAAAATCAAAATTAAAAATTCAAAAAAGAAGATCATAACCGGAAGCTCCTTTTTTGACTTTTGACTTTTAACTTTTGAGTTTATAGAATGATACAGTTTACAGAACAAAAATTAAATGAGGTTAGGGACATCGTTTCCCGCTATCCCGAAGGCAAACACAAGAGTGCCCTGTTGCCTGTACTGCATTTGGCACAGGAAGAATTTGGCGGATGGCTTGATGTGCCGGTAATGGATTACGTAGCTTCTGTTTTAAATATACAGCCGATCGAAGTGTACGAGGTTGCGAGTTTTTACAGCATGTATAACCTGCGCCCCGTTGGTAAATATATGTTCGAGGTTTGCCAGACAGGGCCCTGCATGATCAACGGTAGCGATAATATCATTAATTACATCAAGGAAAAACTGAACATTGGTGTGGGTGAAACAACGGCTGACGGCATGTTCACTTTAAAAACAGTGGAATGTCTGGGTGCCTGTGGCTATGCACCCATGATGCAGCTGGGTAAAATTTATAAAGAACATTTAACCAAAGAAAAAGTAGATGCCATCATTGAAGAATGCAGGGCAAAAGCAAATTGATCATTGAAAAAATTATTGACCATATTATTTTTCTTCCTCGTAGCATTTGCCAATGCGCAACTTGCCCCGCCAATACGGGGAACAGACGAAGAAAAATTAATAAGCACAGTAAAAGATTTTCACCAGATGATGGTTAAAAAGAATACAGTTTCTATTAACCAGCAAACGGATAAAGCATTGAGTTACGGCCACAGCAATGGCTGGGTGGAGACAAAAGCAGAGATGATAAAAAACCTGGAGACTGGTTATTTGAATTATCACAGTTATAAAGAAGATAGTATTGTGGTAGTGGTAAATAACAATATGGCCAACGTTCGTTTTGTAGCTGATATTGATGTAACGTTAAAAGAAACAAGAGGCAACTATCACTTAAAAGTTTTGGAAGTGTGGGTGAAGAAAGGGAAGCGGTGGGTCTTGTTTGCAAGGCAGGCAGTAAAAAATTAAAATTCAAAATTAAAAATTCAAAAATGCTCACGAATTAAAAGCAGCCTTTTTGATTTTTGATTTTTAACTTTTGACTTATAAAATGAGTAAAAAACTATTATTAGAAAAGGCACACGTTAAAGGCATTCGTTCTTACGAAGTGTACCGCCGTGAAGGTGGGTATAGAAGTGTGGAGAAAGCTTTAAAGATGTTGCCCAATGATATTGTGGAAGAAGTAAAGAAGAGTGGTCTGAGGGGCCGTGGTGGCGCCGGTTTCCCAACAGGCTTAAAGTGGAGTTTTTTGGCAAAGCCCGAAGGTGTTCCCCGTCACCTGGTGGTAAATGCAGATGAAAGCGAACCCGGTACTTTTAAAGACAGGTACCTGATGGAATTTATTCCGCACATGTTGATAGAAGGAATGATCGTTTCTTCTTTTGCACTTGATTCGAGGGTCTCCTACATTTATATCCGTGGTGAATATGCATGGATCATTGATATCCTGGAAGAAGCCATTGCTGAAGCCAAACAAAACGGCTTCCTTGGTAAAAATATTTTAGGCAGTGGATTCGATTGTGAGATCTATGTTCACCGTGGAGCAGGTGCTTATATCTGTGGAGAAGAAACTGCATTGATCGAATCACTTGAAGGCAAGCGTGGTAACCCAAGGATAAAGCCACCGTTCCCGGCCGTTAAAGGTGTTTGGGAAAGGCCAACGGTTGTAAATAATGTAGAGACCATTGCTGCTGTTGTACCCATCATTAATGATGGTGGCGAAGAATATGCAAAGATCGGTGTGGGAAAAAGTACGGGTACCAAATTAATGAGCGCCTGTGGCAATATCAATAAACCCGGTGTATATGAAATTGATATGACCATCTCTGTTGAAGAATTTATTTACAGCGATGATTATTGCGGCGGTATCCCCAACGGGAAAAAATTAAAAGCCTGTATTCCGGGCGGTTCATCGGTCCCCATTCTTCCGGCCAATTTATTATTAACAACAGCCAAAGGAGAAAAAAGATTGATGAATTACGAAAGCCTTGCTGATGGAGGTTTTGCAACAGGAAGTATGATGGGCTCCGGCGGTTTTATCGTTTTGGATGAGGACCAGTGCATCGTAAAACATACGTATACTTTGGCCAGGTTTTACCGTCATGAAAGTTGCGGCCAATGTTCACCGTGCAGGGAAGGAACCGGCTGGATGGAAAAAATATTATTGAATATTGACCATGGAAAAGGGAAGATGAGTGATATTGACCTGCTCTGGGATATTCAGCGCAAGATCGAAGGAAATACCATTTGTCCCTTGGGTGATGCAGCGGCCTGGCCGGTTGCAGCAGCCATCAGGCATTTCAGGGATGAGTTTGAATGGCATGTGAATAATCCGGTTGAGTGTTTGAAAAAGAATTATGGGTTGGCACATTATGCGGATGAGATACATGTGCCGGTACCGGCGGTATAAGGGTTGAATTCAAAAGTAAAAAGTAAAAATTCAAAAAATGGAGGATGAAATTGAAACTTTTGAATTGCATGAAGAAGGGAAGACTTACAAGATAAGTCACCGATCTTTTTACTTCTCAAAAGAAGTGATCTTGTTTATAAAGGAATGTAAATACGAAAGGATTTATCATTCTATGTTTGATCAGTTATTAAGAAGTGCAACATCTATTGGGCAAATGTTGTGGAGGGTAAATCAGGAAGTTCTAAGAAAGATTGGAAAAACTTTTATGTTATTGCGCTTAAATCGGCGAATGAAACCAAATATTGGCTTTGCCTGATTAGCGAAACAATGGAAGTTTCAAAACCGAAAATAAATGAATTAATAAAAGAAGCTGATGAAATTTCAAAAATCATTGCTTCAATTATATTAAATGCCAAATAATTAAAGTCTCTAAATTTTTGATTTTTGACTTTTAACTTTTGACTTAAATTATGTCTGACGAAATAAAAAAAGAAGCACCTGCAAACTTTAAAGTAACGATAGATAATATTACTATCGAGGTTGCTCCGGGTACTACTATATTAAACGCTGCACGCCAGATCGGAGGCGATGTTGCGCCACCTGCCATGTGCTATTACAGCAAACTGGAAGGCAGTGGAGGCAAATGCCGTACCTGCCTGGTAGAAGTTGCTGCAGGCTCTACAGCCGACCCAAGGCCCATGCCCAAACTGATGGCCAGTTGCCGCACAACAGTGATGGATGGCATGGTAATTAAAAACATGACCAGCGAAAAAGTTATTGATGCAAGAAATGGTGTGGTGGAATTTTTACTGATCAATCATCCGCTCGACTGTCCTATCTGCGACCAGGCCGGCGAATGTCATTTACAGGATCTTGGTTATGACCATGGAAAGGAAGGAACACGTTATGAATTTAAAAGAAGGACCTTCGAGCTGGAAGATATCGGCCCATATATTAAATTACACATGACAAGGTGTATCCTTTGTTATCGCTGTACCTATATTGCCGACCAGATCACTGATAAAAGAGTTCATGGAATTTTGGACCGTGGCGATCATGCCGAAATATCAACCTACATTTCAAAAGCCATTGACAATGATTTCAGCGGCAATATGATCGATGTTTGTCCTGTGGGCGCTTTAACCGATAAAACATTCCGCTTTAAGAACAGGGTTTGGTTTACCAAGCCGGTTGATGCACACCGCAATTGCGAAAATCCAAAATGTTGCGGCAAAGCCACTTTATGGTTACGGGGTGATGAAGTATATAGGGTAACTGCCCGTAAAGATGAATGGGGTGAAGTGCAGAGTTACGACGGCCCGCAGGGTTCTGCGAAAAAGCCGGGCTGGATATGCAATACCTGCCGCTTTGAAAAAAAGAAAACAAGCGACTGGACAGTGGAAGGGTTAACAACCATCAGCCGTCATTCGGTGATCGGTGCAAATAAATATGCGGTACTGGAGATGCCAACCGATCCGCTGAAAAAAGTTTTGAATGGACGTGAACCAAAATTATTAATGAACATTCACAATGTCAGTGATGTAAATAATCCTAACATTCATTTAAGCGAAATAGACAGGCCGGCCAATATGGAAGATTTTGAAAGATCAGGCGAGTTTGTAAAAGGAGAAGGAGAATCAACCCAATGGGGATTACCTAAAGAATAAAAATATTAAAACAGGGTTATGCTTTTAGCAAGTTTGTGGCCTTTAATTATTGAGAAGCTGGTTTTGATCGTTATTGTAGTAATGGCATCATTGGTCATTGCCATGTATGCCACTTATGGTGAAAGAAAGATCGCGGCGGTTTTGCAGGACAGGCGTGGACCTAACCGTGCCGGGCCTTTTGGAATTTTACAACCGCTTGCAGACGGATTAAAATTATTTTTTAAAGAAGAGATCATTCCCAATTTTTCGTCCAAAGCATTATTCATACTTGGCCCCTCGCTGGCCATGTTAACCGCCATCATGACCAGTGCCGTGGTGCCCTGGGGAAATACGGTACATTTTTTCGACCGGGATATTTCTTTACAGATCGCTGATGTGAATGTGGGCATCCTGTATGTGTTTGCCGTGGTGAGTATGGGTGTGTATGGTATCATGATCGGTAGCTGGGCAAGTAATAATAAATATTCTTTAATGGGTGGTTTGAGGGCCGCCTCGCAGATCATCAGTTACGAACTGGCCATGGGCATTTCATTAATAGCCCTGTTGATGGTAACCGGAACGCTGAGCCTTAAAGAAATGGTATTGCAGCAACAGGCTGGTTATTGGAATATTGTTTACCAGCCCATGGGCTTTGTATTATTCCTGATCTGTGCTTTTGCAGAATGTAACCGTACGCCATTTGATCTGCCCGAAGCAGAAAATGAACTGATCGGTGGTTACCATACCGAATACTCCTCCATGAAATTAGGCTTCTATCTTTTTTCGGAGTACATTAATATGTTCATCAGCAGTGTGATCATGGCTACTTTATTCTTTGGCGGATATGATATTCCGTTCCTGAACGAAGCCAATTACAACCAAAACTGGATGGCGCTTTTTGGTGTGCTGGCTTTAATGGCAAAAGTGATCTGTTTTATATTCCTGTTCATGTGGGTTCGCTGGACGATCCCCAGGTTCAGGTATGACCAGTTAATGAACCTGGGCTGGAGAATATTGATACCATTGGCACTGTTCAATATGCTGGTTACAGGTGCATTGGTATTATTGAAACAAAACAACTGGCATTTTTAAAATTTGAAAATATATTTTATAAAAGCTGTCAGCCTGAGCTTGTCGAAGGCGGATTTTAAGAGGAATAAAAAATGAATGCATTAACAAACAGGGTAAAGCAGGTTGATCGCCGGAAAATGAATTTCCTGGAGAAGCTTTATTTGATCGCTATTTTTAAAGGCATGCTGATCACTTTTATGCATATGTTTAAAAAGAAACCCACCATTAACTATCCCGAAAAAACAAGGCCGTTCAGTCCTGTTTTTCGCGGACTACAGATCCTGAACAGGGATGAAGATGGGCGTGAGAACTGTACTGCATGCGGGTTATGTGCAGTTGCCTGTCCGGCCGAAGCGATTACTATGGAAGCTGCCGAAAGACAACCGGGCGAAGAGAATTTATATAGGGAAGAAAAATATGCGGCTAAATACGAGATCAATATGCTGCGTTGTATCTTTTGCGGTTTGTGCGAAGAGGCCTGCCCCAAAGATGCGATCTATTTAAGCGAAACATTTGCACCTGCCGATTACCAGCGCAAACAATTTATTTATAATAAACAGGATCTGTTGATACCACATCCAAAAGAAAACCCCGAAGCTTATAAAAAAGCATTGGGTAATAAACTGAAAACAGAACATATTAATTAACGAAAATACACTTCCGCCGGTTGGCGGAGAGAAGGAGGGGGCTTTATGAGTGTTACAGAAATATTATTTTGGGGTTTATCTGTCCTGGCTTTGTTCAGTGCTATTATGGTGGTTGCCAGTAAGAGCCCGGTACACAGCATTCTATTTCTTATTGTGGTATTTTTTGCCATTTCCGGTCATTATATTTTATTGAATGCACAATTCCTTGCCATTGTAAATATCATTGTGTATGCAGGCGCCATCATGGTATTGTTCTTATTTGTGGTGATGCTAATGAATTTAAATGCCGAATCGGAACCAAAGAAGAACAGGATGGTACAATTTGCCGGCCTGATATCCGGCGGATGTTTATTCCTGGTGTTGATAGCAGCCATAACAAGATCTACGTCGGCAACTAATATGATGCAAATGGGCGGTGGAGACCAGGGGCTGATCAAAAACCTGGGAATGGTTTTATTTAAAGATTATGTGATACCATTTGAAATAAGCTCGGTGTTGTTTTTAAGTGCGATGATAGGAGCGGTGGTGATCGGGAAGAAAGAGAGCCCCCCTGGCCCCCCAAGGGGGGAGTGAAGAGGACAATCTTAAAGAAAACTTTAAACTGAAATAAAAAGTGAATAAAAATATTTTTAATAATCACAAAAAATATAACTTCTGTATTCCCCTCCTTTGGAGGGGTTAGGGGAGGCCAAGTATATGGAGATTAAATGGTACATCGGTTTGGCAGTGGCTTTATTCTGCACGGGAATTGTTGGGGTACTTACCCGCCGTAATTCCATCATCATTTTTATGTGCATTGAGTTAATGCTCAACGCTGTGAATTTATTGCTGGTGGCATTTTCAAAGATGCATGCCGCATCCGGGGTGGCACAGATCAATCCGGCTGTTGTAAGTGATGCACAGATCTTTGTATTTTTTATCATGGTGGTGGCAGCGGCAGAAGTAAGTGTGGGACTGGCTATTATTGTGATGTTGTACAGAAATACGCATTCTGTGGATGTGAATTTCCTGAATAGACTTAAAAACTAAAAACTAAAAACTAAAAAATCAAAAATCAAAAATCAAAAACTGCTGAGTACTAACGCTTCCATTTTTGACTTTTAACTTTTGACTTTTAACTTATACTATGAATAATGTTTTACAAATGGTTTGGTTGATACCCGTGCTTCCATTGCTTGGCTTTCTTATAAATGGCCTTTGCAGGAAACGGTTATCAAAAACAATGGCTGGTATCATTGGGAGCGGTACTGTATTTCTTTCTTTCCTGGTTAGCGTATATGTTTTTTTCAGTGTAAAGAGTGGTAATACACATGTTGCCCATTATTTCGACTTTATTAATATTACCGCACTTAAGATCGGTTTCGATTTTCAGATCGACCAGCTTTCTTCCATCTTCTTATTAATAATTACCGGCGTTGGCTTTTTGATACACGTGTATTCAACTGCTTACATGCATGATGAAGAACCTAAAGATTTTGCAAAATATTTTGCTTTCTTAAATCTTTTTGTTTTCTCTATGTTGCTGTTGGTAATGGGGGGCAACTTTGTCATTATGTTCATGGGTTGGGAAGGCGTAGGTCTTTGTTCTTATTTATTAATTGGCTTCTGGTTTAAAAATACCAACTATAATATTGCGGCAAAAAAAGCATTCATCATGAACCGCATTGGTGACCTTGGGTTTTTACTGGCTGTATTCTGGCTGATCTCAAAACTGGGAACAGCAGATTACCAGGAGGTCTTTGCCAATGTTTCTAAACTATCTGTTACCGATATTACCGGCATCACCATGTTATTATTTGTTGGAGCCATGGGTAAGAGTGCACAGATCCCATTATACACCTGGTTACCCGATGCGATGGCAGGCCCTACACCCGTGAGTGCATTGATACATGCTGCTACTATGGTTACCGCAGGCATCTACATGATAGCCCGCAGCAATATTTTATATACCATGGCCCCGGTTACACAGGGCGTTGTAGCCATTGTTGGGTTATCAACTGCAATACTTGCTGCTACCATTGCTTTAAAACAAAATGATATTAAAAAAGTATTGGCTTACTCAACCGTAAGCCAGTTGGGTTATATGTTCTTAGCGCTTGGAGTAGGAGCTTACACGGGTGCTGTGTTTCATGTAATGACGCATGCTTTTTTCAAAGCCTTATTATTCCTCGGTGCAGGTAGTGTTATACATGCTATGAGTGGCGAACAGGATATCCGTAATATGGGCGGACTGAAAAAATACATGAACATCACGCATATCACTTTCCTGCTTGCGTGCCTGGCCATTGCCGGTATGCCGCCTTTTTCAGGTTTCTTTTCCAAGGATGAGATCTTAGCCGCTGCTTATGAAAGGTCTCCGTTGCTTTGGGGAGTGGGTGTTGCCGGAGCGGTGATGACTGCTTTTTATATGTTCCGTTTATATGCCATGACCTTTCTTGGAAAATTCAGGGGCACGCATGAACAGGAACATCACCTGCATGAAAGTCCTAAAGCCATCACCATACCTTTAATTATACTTGCCATACTTTCTGTTGTTGGTGGATGGATAGGCATACCGGAAGTTTTCATGCAGGGCGGGCACAGGCTTGAAGCATTTTTAGCGCCTGTTTTTGCACAAAGCAATGCGCTTACAGAAAAACATCACCTGTCACATGCAACAGAATATATGCTGATGGGCATTTCCGTAGCTGCAGCGTTGGTAGCATTGGTTTTTGCCTGGAACAAGTTCAGCAATCCCGATAGCTATCGGGACAAAAAGGTAGAAAAAGAAGAGACCGGCCTTGGAAAAGTACTGGCCAATAAATGGTATGTAGATGAATTGTATGATACCATCATTGTAAAACCGCTTCTTGCTCTTGCAAAATATTTCAATAATGTATTTGAGAAGAAAGGTATTGACGGTTTTGTGAACGGAGTTGGTAAGGCAGTTAATTATGGCGGCCGCCAGATCCGTTTATTGCAATCGGGACAGGTAGGCACTTATGTTTTAATGATGGTGCTGGGCATTTTGATCTTTTTTATTATTCAATTGTTTTTGTAATAAGCTGATATGGACCCAAAAAATATTTGGATAACATTTCCGGAGTTGTTGACCTGGTTTCCCTTAATAGCGGGGTTGGTGGCATTTATGATCCGTAAGGAAAAAACGGTTAAAGTATGGGCGATCATGGCTTCCCTGCTTACCTTAACTATAGCTGTTGTCAATCTTTTTTATATCGATAACACAAAATATTTTCACCTGAATTATGTCAGTTATCCATGGCTGACAAACTTAGGCGTTAACCTTTCTTTCGGCCTTGATGGAATGGGGCGTATGCTCAGCTTGCTGACTGCTGTTGCATTCCCCGTTATTTTTATAGCCACTAATAAAACGTCTTATAAAAATGCAAATACATTTTATGGCCTGATGCTGCTGACACAATGTGGGTTAATGGGTGTGTTCACGGCCATGGACCTGCTGGTCTTTTATTTCTTCTGGGAGTTAGCTGTTATACCTGCTTACTTTTTATGCAGCCGCTGGGGAGGCGAAAGAAGGATACCCGCAACATTTAAATTCTTTGTGTACACGTTTGTGGGTTCTTTGCTGATGCTGGTAGGTATAATATATGTGTACATGCATACCGTTCCTACAACTTCTGCCGAGCATTCATTTTCTATGAGTGCCATTTATTCATCCCTGCTTTCCCCGGCAGAAAAGAACTGGCTCTTCTGGTTATTCTTTGTTGCTTTCGCCATCAAGATGCCGGTGTTTCCTTTTCATACCTGGCAGCCCGATACCTACGAGCAGGCACCCACTTCAACAACCATGGTGCTGAGTGGTATCATGGTAAAGATGGGTGTATTTGCAGTCATACGCTGGGTACTTCCGATCTTCCCCGAGGCAGTTGCAAAATTTGATAACCTGGTTATTGCCCTTTCGGTGATCGGTATGATCTACGCAAGTTTGATCGCCATAAAACAGGATGACCTGAAACGTTTTGTTGCCTACTCATCCATTGCCCACATCGGTTTAATGTGTGCAGCTATCTTTACAAAAACAGAGATCGGTTTGCAGGGTGTGATGATCCAGATGTTCAGTCATGGTATCAATATCATCGGCATGTGGATAGTGGTTGACCTGGTTGAAAAACAAACTGGCACACGCAAAATTTCGGAGTTGGGCGGCATTGCACATAAAGCCCCGGTATTGACCATCTTCCTGGTAGTGATCGCATTGGCAAATATTGCTTTGCCTTTAACCAATGCTTTTGTAGGAGAATTCATGATGTTCAGCGGGCTCTTTAAATTCAATGTTTGGTTTACAGCGGTTGCAGGGATAAGTATTATACTGGCAGCCGTATATACCTTAAATATGGTGCAGAAAGTTTTTTACGGCGAGGCTAATGCCATTACAGAAAACATACAGGAGATATCATTCAGTCAAAAATTTATACTGGCTGTGCTGGTTGTATTTATTTTTCTGTTTGGAGTTTATCCCCAACCACTTTTAGATTTAACAAAAGAAACAGTACTGAATATTATAACAAGATTTAAATAACAAAACATAATCTTCTCCATTCCTTCCGCCAACTGGCGGAGGAGATAGAGGGGGCCGGGACTAAGTATATGAATGCAATAATATTAACAGCGATCTGGGGTGTAGTGATGATGTTGGGTGGTGCTTTTATTAAAAATAAAGCCACACCCAAGTACCTGGCTATTTTTGGATTGACAGTAATACTGGCTCTGAATTGCGTTGAAATGAATACCGGGGCTCCGCTCTTTGCAATTGATTTAAAAGCTATGCTCGAACTGGGAAATTTCAACCTTACTTTTATTAACGTGGCTTTTGGTTGTACCCTGCTTTTCTTTTTATTGAGTGGAAGAGATATTGAAAAAGTTGGAGAGCATGTTGCTGAATATTTTGCACTGCTGTTTTTTATTTTATGTGGCATTGCCATTATTTCAACATTCAATTCCTTGTTGATGCTGTTCATCGGTATCGAAATTGTTTCCATTCCATTATATATTTTAACCGGCAGTGATAAAAAGAATTTAAAAAGCAATGAAGCGGCATTGAAGTATTTTTTAATGGGTAGTTTTTCTACCGGTATCATGTTATTGGGTATTGCATTTTTGTATGGTGGTGGGCAATTGGGTTCATTCAATATAGACCTGATCATTTCGGGCAATGCCCCGATGCCAACTTTGATCGCCACAGGGCTGGTGCTATTACTGGTGTCCATGTCTTTTAAAGTATCGGCAGCGCCATTCCATTTCTGGACACCTGATGTGTACGACGGTGCTCCAACCGTGTTCACTTCATTTATGGCAACCATTGTAAAAGCTGCATCATTCTTCGCCTTTGTCCGTTTATTTGAGAACAGTTTTGGAAGCATGCATCAACAATGGCAAACGCTGATCGTCATTCTCACTGCTGCCACTTTATTGATAGGAAATCTCACGGCAGTTTTTCAGCAAAGTGTAAAAAGGATGCTGGCTTATTCCAGTATTGCGCAGGCGGGGTTCATGCTCTTTTCTTTATTTGCATTAAGTAATCTTGCAAAAGAAGGTTTGGTATTGTATGCAGTTGCATATAGCCTGGCCAGTATCGGCCTTTTTGCCATCTTAATAAAAATGAAAGATCACACCATTGACGGGTTCAACGGCCTGGTTAAACAACAGCCATTGCTGGCGGTTACCGCAACGGTTTTTCTTTTATCATTAACAGGTATCCCATTAACGGCGGGCTTCATGAGCAAATTTTATATGTTGCAGGCTGCGGTACAAAATGGCCATCATATCTGGCTGGTCATATTTGCAGTATTGTGCGCCGCTATAAGTGCCTACTATTATTTCAGGATCATCCAGGCCATGTTCTTTAAAGAAGCTGCAACAGATGTTGACCCCGCTGATGATATTACAATGGATTTTAAAATACTGCTCGTCATCACTGCTGTTTTAATCATTGTGTTAGGGCTATTTCCTAATTTACTCACCAACTGGTTGTATTTTTAGCCTGCTTGGCGCCAGGCAGGTTTGTTTAGCACCGTTTATAAAATCTTTTGCGTCTTAATTGTATTCAGTGGTTAACTTTAGGCTGATTAAAGACGACACATGACCTTTAAAGATACGCTTGCACTTTCCTGGAGAAATATTTCGGGCAATAAATTGCGGACCGCCATCACAGTCGCCATCATCGCATTGGGCATTTTCGCGTTGATCCTGATCATCACGTCTATTAAAGCAGCCAGCAACAGCCTTACCACCAGCTTTTCAACCATGGGTGCCAATTCTTTCAGTTTGAGGTTTAAAGACCGCAACATCAGGATCGGCGGTGGCCGGCAAAATGAGAATGCCAAAACAAGTAAATCGGCCTTAAGAGATAAAAAGAGCAACATGGGTAAAGTAATTACCTATGATGAAGCCAGGGCTTTTAAAGAACGTTATAATTTTCCGGCAAAAGTAGGGTTGGCTTTAATGGGGCCTAGAAATATTGTTTGCAATAACGACCGGAAAAAAACCAACCCGGATGTTACCGTTTTGGGGGGTGATGAGAATTACCTGGAACTGAATGGTTATACCATTGCTTATGGCCGCAATTTTACGGAGAGTGAAGTTGAATCGGGCAGAAGCATCTGTATGCTGGGTAGTGGCGTTGCAAATAAATTATATCCGGGTTATATAGAAAAAGCGATCGATAAAGTGGTAAGTGTTGATCATACGCCTTACCGGGTAATTGCGGTGCTGGAAGATAAAGGTTCCAGCGCTTTTTTTAATACCAGTAAGATTGTAGTTACTTCTTATAATAATATCAGGCGGCTGTATGCAAGCCAGAATTCGTCATTCAATATAGGGATCATGGTATCCGATCTGAAATTGATGGACGTTGCCATTGGAGAAGCAAAAGGAACGTTCAGGCCGATCAGGAAATTAAATGTTAAGGACGAAGCTAATTTTTATGTAGATAAAAGCGACAGCATTGCAGCAGCATTGCTGACCAACCTCGGTTTTTTGGAAAAAGGAACCATCGGTATTGCATTCATTACTTTAATTGGCGCCGCCATTGGATTAATGAACATTATGCTGGTAGCAGTAAATGAACGTACCAAAGAAATTGGATTGATAAAAGCTTTGGGGGGTACTAAAAAAGATATCAGGGCCCAGTTCTTATACGAATCTGTATTGATCAGTTTATTGGGTGCGGTTGTAGGTATCATTTCCGGTATCCTGCTTGGCAATGTGGTAGCCATTTTATTGAAGACCGGTTTTGTGGTTCCCTGGGCCTGGGTTATTGCGGGTATTTTTGTTTGTTCATTTGTAGGATTGGCAGCAGGATTATACCCGGCTTTTAAGGCTTCTAAATTAGATCCCATCGTGGCTTTAAGGTATGAGTAGCTTTCTATGAGACCAGCGTTTTATTTGATTATTTCTAATATTTTAAAGATTTTGAGAAGGAATTTATGTAAATAATACAATTTAGCATCGTAAAAAAATAATTATAAAATAAAAATTTCGTAAGTTGTTCCTTTCAATTAATTATTTACCTTGTGTATCCCGTTTTACGGGCATTTGGTAACTATCGTGTTTAAGCAATAATCATAAGGTCCATTATTCAACCATTAACAAACTAAACTTTTTACAAAACTAAAAACTAGAATTTTATGGCAGAGACTACAGCAACTGTAAAACCAACAACTTCGGTTCAGGCAAAAAAATCAAGCAACATTATCTCTTTACTGGCCCCGGTATTATGCCTGCTTGCAGGTTATTTTATCTGGAGAATGGTTTTAGGTAACCCGTCAAATTTTGATAAAGCAGGCGAAGGTTGGTTTTGGCCTGATCGTGAAGGACCTAAATCTGCATTAAGTAAAATGTACCTGGGAGGTATCATTGTACCTATCCTGATCGGTACGTTCTTAACCATGTTAACTTTTGTTATTGAGCGTTTCATGACGATCAGTAAGGCAAATGGTACCGGTAACAATGCCGATTTCATCCGTAAGGTTCAATACCAGTTGGCTAATAAGAATGTGGATGCAGCGCTTGCAGAATGCGATAAACAAAAAGGATCAGTAGGTAATGTGATGAAAGCGGGTTTACACCGTTATAAAGAAATGATCTCCAACAACGAATTAAGTACTGATCAAAAAGTTATGGCTATCCAGAAGGAAGTAGAAGAAGCTACTTCGCTTGAATTGCCGATGCTTGAAAAGAACCTGGTATTCCTGTCAACCATTGCTTCTCTTGCTACGTTGATCGGTCTGTTGGGAACTGTGGTTGGTATGATACGTGCATTTGGTACATTAGGTGCTGATAGCGGTGGTGCAGCTTCTGCCCAGGCCCTTTCAGTAGGTATCTCCGAGGCCCTCTATAATACAGCTCTGGGTATTGGTACATCTGCATTTGCCATTATGTTCTACAACATATTTAC
>JBDSGK010000250.1:0-5052 GCA_039919015.1 Ferruginibacter sp. | reverse complement strand
TCAGACCATTAACTGAAGCAAAAACAAAGAACAAATGTTGAGAACATAGATATAGCCCGTATTTTGCCAAGCCCTTTGTTAGCGGCAGAGCTGGAGTTAGGCTGTGTCCACCGAAAAAATACAGCATGCCAAAAAGCTGTAAAAAATAATTGAACTGCCACCTAACCTGGAACCTGAAATGAAAGGAAGAACCCCATAAATTAAAATCACCAAAAAAGTTGAATAAAGATTTGCAGATGATGAGACAGATCTGAAGCCCTTTGAAAAAGGGAAGCAAGGCTTTGCCGCTAACGACCGGGGCTTGGCGAAGTACGGGTATTCGTAGCTCGTCGGCCCGGTTATTATTGCTTATTAAAGAAACGATTTTTTTTCGTAACCGCAATGCAGGCCTGCGGCACTGGTCTGCGTAGCCCGCAGGCTGCTATTAGTAAACGGTCAGCCCATTAACTGAAGCAAAAGCAAAGAACAAATGTTGAGAACATAGATATAGCCCGTATTTTGCCAAGCCCTTTGTTAGCGGCAGAGCTGGAGTTAAGCTGTGTCCACCAAAAAAATACAGCATACCAAAAAACTGCAAAAAATATTTGAGCTGCCATCAATCCGGGAACCTGAAATAAAAGCAAGAACCCAATAAATTAAAATCACCAAAAAAGCTGAATAAAGATTTGCAGATGAATAGACAGATCTGCAGCCCTTTGAAAAAGGGAACCAAGGCTTTGCCGCTAACGTTCAGGGCTTGCCGCAGGGCTGGTATTCATAGAACGTCAAGACCGGCAACAAATGCCGAATAGATATTTGAAGATGAAGGTAACAACAAAAGTCCAATAAGGATTGTCAAGCTGAAACCGATGCTGATTAACGAACAAATGTTCATTGATACAACGTCAAGCCAGCCTTGCGGCAAACCACATGTTGGCTTGTAGTGCCACTTCGCTTCAATGTCTGCCGACACTTAAAGCTGGTTTTGAATTTTATGAGTTGGCCAGCCATGTGTAAAACATGGCTTTTGGCGTTTTAAAATGTCGCAGTCTGATATACCACGATACAATAGTTCAACTGATAAAGTAAAAAGTAAAGTTGACGAAATATTATCTTCTTTGTCAAACCTTGAAATTATAGATGCACTTGAAGCAGTCAGAATAGCTGGTTCTTACTTGCACATGGTTACTCAAAGTAAATTAAAGGGTCAATTAGTTAACTCCTAAAGTTGATTTTGTATGTTACGAACTATCCCAAATAATTCATCAATATCAGACTGTGGGTCTTTAGGAATTGATTCTTTTAATTCCTTTAATTCTGATTCTAAGTCAGAAACCTTTGTTTCTAATTCGCCAACTTGCCATTCTAATTCATCTACTGCTGATTGCAAAGATTCTAATGTTGCTGGTTCTTTTTCTTTTGACATAAATAAATATGTATTAGGGGTGGAAAATTTTTCAAAAAAAAGGCACACTAATTCAGCATCACTCTACCTAAAGGGTGAACATCTCTCCTGAATTGATACGAATGGTGTCCTTCGGAATTAGTCCCATGCCAAATCCCTGTCGTTATGTTCGCTACCTGGTTGTCCTTTAGCCATTTTAAAGGAGGATAAATTATATCTGTACGTTCAGTATCATACATAATTCCGTATTCGGATTTATAGAATTCTAATGATAATAAATAATTGTTACTCGGTTTTTTTATAAATATTTTCAAAGCAAAAGAGTTCGCTTTAATTACACTCATTAATTTGTCGCTTTGTTCAGCCGTTTCGCAAACTAATATCAAAACCGTTTCACCATTTTCTAATTTCTGAATAGAAATATCTCTCCACAATAACCCTTTTAAATCGTCCTCTGTTATTTTATTCATAATGAACATCTTTTTTCGTTACGCAATTAATAAACAACCCTTGTACTTTTAATAGCTTATCAGAAAAGCTTAATGACATGTAAGCATCTGTAGTCTCCTCATCTTCATTAATCTCCGCATCAGCAACTAATTGAGGTGTATAAACATTTAGTTTAGTCACTTTAAAAACTATGTAAAATATATCCCCATAGTTTAAAAATGTATTCTTATATTCTGAAAAAACAGATGAATCTACTAATAAATCAACAACGGTAGTTGTATGTAACGTACGTGTTAAAGCCCTAAAGCTTACTATGTATTTTTCTTTGCGCTTTGATATATCAATGACGTACCCTTTCATGCCAATAATCGTACTATCCTTAAAAAAATCCTGCATCTGAAAGGTATATTTTAGAGTATCCCAATTGCGAATGGCGTGTTCTCTTTTAAATAAATTCCTTCCCTCTATCTTAAACAGAGAATCAATTTTCGCTGTACTATCAACTTCTGTTAATGGGATATATTTTTTTGTTTTTTCAGTACAGGCAAACAATAATAAAATAGGGATTAATATTACAATAAAAAACTTCATAAAAATTCTTCTTTATACTTTTTAATGACTACTACCGAGGAATTATTCTGTATTTTTTAACGGCTTTTTATAAATAACGGGTTTATCTCCTCCTACATAAATTACATAAACTTCTTGCGTTTTGGTGTCTAAGAAAACCGGAGATTCTCCGTTACTAAGAACAACATATCTTGGCTCTTTGGGTTGTGTATTACAACCTGTAACTGCAAAAGAAATAAGCAGTGTCAAAGCAAATAGCTTTAAAAATTTGAATTGTTTTATCATTGTTTTAATTTTTACTGTGTCCAACCAAAAGCATTGAGAACAAAAAAAACTCTGTCCAACCCTACGCTAAGAAGTCCACACCCAACCAAAACGAAAAGCACTCTTAGGGCATTACAGCCAACGTCCGGGGCTTTGCGAAGTACGGGTTTTCGTAGCTCGTCTGCCCGGATATTATTGCTTATTAAAGAAACGAATTTATTTTGTAACCGCAATACAGGCCTGCGGCACTGGACTGCGTAGCCCGCAGGCTGATATTAGTAAACGGTCAAACCATTAACTGAAGCAAAACAAAGAACAAATGTTGAGAACATAGCTGTTGCCCGTATTTTGCAAAACCCTTTGTTAGCGGCAGAGCTGGAGTTGAACTGTGTCCACCGAAAAAAAACAGCATACCAAAAAGCTGCAAAAAATATTAGAGCTGTCATCCAACCTGGAACCTGAATTAAAAGCAAGAACCCCATAAATTAAAATCACCAAAAAAACTGAATAAAGATTTGCAGATGATGAGACAGATCTACAGCCCTTTGAAAAAGGGAACCAAGGCTTTGCCGCTAACTCAAAAATAGGCGAAAGTTTTAAGGGTTCAAAGGAAATTACTATTTTTTAAAACTGGTTAAAATCAATTCTTTATACAAAAAAACGAAAGTTTATTGCTTAAAAATATATTTCGCCAATACAATTACCCTAATCAAGCTTTAAATCATCTAAAGGACTTATTATTTGTAACATATCCCGGTTCGTGACATGTAAATATCTTAAGGTGGTTTTTATATCATTATGCCCCAGTAATTTCATAATCATTGTTACATCGGTACCTTTATCCAGCAAATGTGTGGCAAAACTATGCCTCAACGCATGGATACTTCCCGGCTTTTTTATTCCGGCTTTTTGTTTGGCTGCTGCCAAAACCAGTTGTAAACTTCGTGTGCTATAACACTCATCGGCATATTGCCCCTCAAATAAATAGCCATCCCGGCCAGGTTGGTATTTTTTCCAATACTCCCGCAACATGATCAGTAATACAGGACTCAACTTTACGATCCTGTCTTTTTTGCCCTTGGCCTGCTTTATTAATATACACATACGCCTGCTGTCGATATCCTTTGTTCTTATCCTTACAACCTCACTTACCCGCAATCCCGAACTGTAAGCCAGCATCAACATCGTTTTATGCTTTACATTGGCAACAGATCTTAAAATAGCAGTTATTTCATCCTGGTTAAAAAAATTAGGTAACTGCAATTGCTTCTTAGGACGGGGAATTTCCCAAAAAAACTTCTCCCTGCCCAAAACCTGCTCGTAATAATATTTTAAAGCATTGATCCGGCTATGTAAACTGTTCTCGGTAAGGTGTAGCTTTTCAAAGCAAAAAAGCAGGTATCTTTTTATATGTTCAGTTTGCAAATCGTCTGCAGGAATATCTACCAACTTCCCCAGCAGCTGTTTCATCTCGCACAAATAAGTACGTATCGTAGATGCACTGTAAGCTTTTAATTTTAAATGCGAATACATATTAGGTATAACATGCTTGTTCACCGCACTTATACGGGTTCCTTTATAGTAAGCTATGGCTTGTGGGTTTTCCTGGCTGCTGTAGGCTTTTTTTTTAATACCAGGGGTTGAGGTTTACTTTTTTCAACAGTTACTGGTAATAATGGTTTAAGGTCTCCCTGCTTTTTTGCTTTAAGGTATTGGGCAAGTTCGGTTTGATCGATCGTTGCTTTGCCGGCTAAAGCACTAACCAGTTTGTTATGATTTTCTTTGCTTAGTGCAAAATACCAGCACTTAAAGGTTTTACTCCAGCGGGCATCTGTTGCAGTGGTTATAAGTTTATTTAAACTTACAGCGTTTTTAAAGTAGATGCCAATGCATTCTTTATTGCGATGTAGTAAAGCCTTCAGGGTTACCGGTTCCATTTTTTAAAAATAGAACATACATGGGTTTGTACAATGGGGTTTTCCTCATAATTAAAAGAGAAAAAACCATATTTATTTTGGGGAAAATGAAACCACTTCCAGGTGGAAATTAATGTCTGCCGACGGATAATTTTTTCCAGTACCCTGTTTTTGGCAAAATAAATGCCAATTCATAAACTGTTTCGGTGCAGCAGCACTTTAAGGGTTACGGATTCCATACTTTAAATATAAAAAATAATTCTGTTTGTTTTTACGTTTTACTTCTACATTTGTACCTGCATTTTAAAATGGACCATCCACTTCGTTACATTCTACTTCGCTCAATGCCCCATATTGGTATGCCGGTGAAGTGATTGCGACGCAACGATGATGCCCAAAGCTAAAATGCCGGTATTATAATTTTATAATTACCCTGATGAAGGTTTAAATTTTCAGCGTGTCGAAACA
>JBDSGK010000249.1:0-25850 GCA_039919015.1 Ferruginibacter sp. | reverse complement strand
TTTAATATAGTGGCTATGCGGTAACCGCGTACAGTTTTCATAAAAGGTTTCGCTGAGGTCATTGGGATTATCAAGATAATTCCATGTCAGATAATTATACAACATCCGGTTATTCACCTTCTTTTCTACACCTGCCCCCCAAAGGCATTTCATTTCGCTGCCAAATAAAAAATGTTTACCGGGTATATAGTTATAAAAGAAAGGTTTTTCTCCAAAGCGGTCACGGGCCGCAAAGATCTCATTTTGCTTTTCATCGTAAATAACAAAGGCAAACATGCCATCAATCCACTGCAGGCAGTCTTCTTTATCACGGTCGTATAGTGCCAGTAAAACTTCTGTATCGCTTGCTGTTGTAAAAGTGTAACCCTGTTTTTGGAGTGTCTCTTTCAGTTCCAGGTAATTATATATTTCACCATTAAATACAAGCTGGTACCTGTCCAGGTAGTGCATGGGTTGATCTGCTTCGTGACTAAGGTCAATGATCGATAAGCGTCGGTGGCCAAGGCCAACTTGTCCGTTACTGCTTATCCAATGGCCATCGCCATCAGGGCCACGGTGGGCAATTATATCAGTCATTTTCTTTAACCGCTGTTTGTTAACATCATTATTGTCAACAGAAATTATACCCGCTATTCCACACATAATTTAATACTCTTAATTTGAATTGATTTCCGACTTACTGTCAACAATATCATTATAAATATCTATTTCCTCTTTTGAAACATTTATCACTTTTTTTAATTTCCTAAAATTAGAAACTGCAATATTAAATTCATTTTTGAAAAAATAAATACAGCCAATAAGAAATATGATAATTATACCAGCTTTAAATAAAAATGAAGTGAAAGAATAGTCGCTGCTAATAAAAACCTTTGTACCTATTGCTAAAAACACAGATAGGGAAATTATACTTATCACTTTGGGGAATGCAAAAGGTATGGGATAATATTTTTGCGAACTGGCAAAGACATAAATTGGTACAATTAATTGTCCTAATAACATACCAAACGCTGCGCCTTCTTTTCCAAAATAGTTCGCGAAAATTACAATAAATATGAGAGAAATTACAGCTCCCAGAATTACTGCTTTTGCATAAGGTCCTGTTTTTTTTATAATTCCGTTTCCTGTCATACCGATTACTGCAGTACTAACAAAAAAGATATTAAAACAAAGTATAGAACCCACTATATCTGCATCATAATAATTTTTATTTGCAAGGAGTCGCAATATATCTGGAAGAAATATACTAAAAACCAAACATGCCAAACTTAATGTTATACAATATAGAGTAAATACAGCGCTATATGTTTTGGTTGCAGACTCGTTTTTAGCAATTGAAAAAGCAAAAGGACTCCATGCCTGGGCAAATGCCATAGTTATAAGCGCTAATGAAGAAGCCAGTGTATTTCCTATACTATAAAGACCTAATTGTGTAAAATCTAATCTGGATTTTAAATAATAATTAGTAGCAAAATATAAAGCTGAAGAAGCAAGTCCTGCTGGTAATAAGGGCAATGCATATTTGAGCATATTCTTTAATAAAGAAAAGTCGAAATACTTTACCTTAATCCACTTTCTCAAAACTATAAGACCATAAATTGTTCCTGCTAGATAACCGGCAATTTGGCCGTAAATAAATCCAAATATTCCCAGTTTAAGTTTAACAATACAAATCACAGTAATGCCGATATTTAAAAGTGTAGTACCTAAAGTAAAAATAACCGCCGCAACGGGCTTTCTATGTAATCTATACCAGGCTTCCAGAATTGTTGGCATACCATATAAAACTATTAACACGGCAAGCCATTTTATAATTGTGGTCGAATCCTTTAGGTTATTAAATATAAGTCTGCTACCTATTTTATTAAATCCTAAGATAATAAGAATGAAAAGAGCCGAAAGTCCAAGCTGAAAAAAAAACCAATTCGAAAAAGTCTTTTTTTGATTTAGGTGTTTTTCGTGACTATCAAAAAAAAATCTAAATGTAGCGCTGTCCATAGCAAAACAAACCAAAACCACAATAAAAAAGAAAGTAGAGTTATACATGCCCATTATTCCATATTCACTTGGTGCTAATATTTTTGAATAAACTGGAAAAAGGAATAAACTTATAAACCTGGAAAAAACTCCGGCAATACCGTATATAACACTTTCGCCTGCTAATTTTTTTATCTGCTTTGCTATATTCATCAATTTCTCTTTATAATTTTTTCTATCGCATTTAGAAATATTTCATTTTGAGCCTCCTTATTATAATGCTGTTGAGCTAATTTTCTTGAATTTAATTTATATAGTTTTAAATCGTCCAGGCTTTCAACAAATTCTTTTATACAATTATGTATATTGATCTCTTCGCTTGTCAAATAATATTTACCTATTTTATTTTTTGTAACGAACGGATTCAACACATATCCGTTTAGCACCATTAGGGCAAGTCCCGCATTTAAATTCTCAAGGGTTTTAAAACCACATGCCATCCGGTTATTTAATATCTTAATATCGCCCATCGTTATTCCAACATCGTATTCGATTGCAACTTTTGAAAGTTCCTCCGGTGCAACTGGATCAAGGAAAGTTATTTTATCCCCTAGCCCATTTTTCATGACAATTTCTCGTAATTCCAGTTCATAATATCCATATCCTCTCAAATACAAATGAGCGTCGCCTGAATTTATATTTTTCATTGCCATTATAAGTGAGTCAAGGCTCCTCCCGTTAAAATAAGCACCATGATAATAGAATTTTAATGGAAGCCGGATATCTAGCGATGATTGTCGTTCGAGTTTATCAGGGCAGATTGAAACTGCACATACCTTAATATGAGTTTTGTAGCGCCTGTTTAAGAAATTTCCTAAAAGATTTGATAAAGGTGAAATTAAAAGAGAACATTTAGCAACACCATACTTTTCCACACTAATCATACAGCTTCTTTTTGCTTTATTTGCAGTAATGCTTTGCTGGTCTGGATAAATCTCGTAAATCGAATAGACGTAAGGAGTACTGGTGAAATTCTTATAAATACGTGCTGCATTAGTTGAGCCAGCATCTATACATATAATTATATCTGGTCGAAAGGCTATACAATAAATTAATGACTGTAAAGTATTTACAATATGGTTTAATAAAAATGAGCAGCTTTCAATATTTTGCTTTTTAGAATAAGTTTTCTTAGTGAATTGTGAAGCTATAAAAGCATAAACTAAAGTAATTCGCCATGTGAGAAAATTTAAAATACGATTATTCAATGATCTGACTACAATATTTTGTTTTAGATTTTCATCTAGTCCGTCACTCGATACCACACTGGTTTTGTATGCATTTTCTTTATTCAAAGCATCTATAAACATTCTTAACATCGGGTTTTTTTTTCCGATAATATGTGTTAGGATCAGACATTTCTTTTTGTTTATTGCGCCATCCGTCATTTAAGTTATTTTTGTTTGGGGCTATTTTATACAATTGATGGTTAATAATTGATCTTATTTTCTTTCGAACTTTTTTGCAGGATTACCCATCCAAACCTCGTCATCGGGAATACTTTTTGTTACGACAGCGCCCAACCCAACAATTACATTCTTTCCAATAAAAATATTATCTCTTAATGCTGCGGTTGGCGCAATCCAGACCTTTTCACCTATCGTGGTACTGCCCCCAATCATTGCATGCGCTATAATGAAGGCATCTTCTTCTATAATCACATTGTGTGCTATATGGACGAGGTTATCAATTTTTACTCCCTTTTTTATCCAGGTATTTCCTAATGACCCTTTGTCAATGCAGGTGTTTGCACCGATATCCACATGATCCTCAATCACAACCCCCCCGATATGCGGAAATCGTTCTGATACGCCATTGGGCTTTCTTGAGTATCCAAATCCTGCTGCTCCTATTACTACGCCGGATTGAATATTTACATTATTCCCAACGATCACATTATCATGAATCCTGCAATTGCTTTCTATAATTGTGTTGTTACCAATTATACTTTTCCCGATAACCGTATAAGGACCTATATAAACGTGTAAGCCAATTTTGGCATCTGCATCAATTATTGCTGCAGGATGTATATAAGGTTCAGTTTTGGGAACGAATAATCCATTGACGATCCTTAAAAATTCTAGTTTCGGATCATCAACAATTATACAGCATTTGCTTTTTTTAAGATTTGTGGTATCTATTGACCGATCACAAATGATTACTGTCCCTTTGGTTTGATCTAACAGGGCCTGTTTATTCAACTTTACCGGGGAAATCCAAACCAATGAATTTTTCTTAGCCTCGCTGATGTTTCGGGCATTTGTAATGAAACAGTCTTTATTCCCAACTACATTATACGCACCAATAAAAGAAGTGATTTGGTCTATCGAAAATTTAGTTATCATATTATTTTGTTTCAATTTTTTGGAATACGTCGTTACAATTACTATTTAATCTCTCCATCCCAATCTATATTCTTCATATTAAACTTACGAAGATGCTCCTGGTAGTCCTTTTTATTATTTTCCGCCCTGCCGTCTATTGCCCGCTTTATTCTTTGCCACGGCGACATCATTTCTTCTTGCCACCATTCTGGATGTGTTAAAATTTGCATTTTTCCTGAAGTGTTATTTTTAATAACCTCTATCATCCTCTTATACCTCCAATAACCATTACTATCTGAACAATATTCTACTTCCTTTTGAAAAAAAGCGGCATAGGTGTTAATTAGACCAGCGTAAGTAGCTTTTTGACAAGCCATTGTAAATGGAGTTGTGTTATGAAATGAAAAAACCTTAACCTCTACACCAAAGAACTTATAAAAAAGATCGGCCTCCATCAATAATTTTTCTTCGAGTTTATTCTCATTATCAATATTATAGTAATGAGTGTCAAAATGTAAACCGATTTTGTGACCAAGTAAAATAATTTTGAAAATCTTTTCGGAAATTTTTTTCTCAAAAACATTATAATACTCGCTATGTAAATGAATAAAATAAGTACTTTTTACATACATTTTATTCTCCACCTCAGCCAATCTTAAGGCTCTATGAACAGAAAAATCCAAATCATGCCTCCACAAGATAAATTTGTCTTTATCTACTATTTCATCATAAAAGTAAAATTTGTATTTTTTTTTAGCCTCAATTAAAAGTTGTTCATAATGGTCTATTGTAAAATCAGAAAAATTATATTGACTCTCTATCATCTGTCATTATATTTAAAATTAGGAACAGTATTGTCGATCTAAATCTTCCGCCAAAAAGTTACATACTCCATTCTCATTAAAAGAGATTCCTTTTACCAATTCATTATAAATAAATTTTGTACAAACCTCATAATACTCTATTCTACATCTGCATCCCAGATTGTAATTTTTTTTTCATTAATATATGTAAATGCCCCTGGATAAGGTTTAGTTTGAGCTCGAATAAAATTTTTTATTTGTTTTGGAGACATAGCCCAATCGATCTCACCATCTTTTGGTGTTCGTTTGGGAAAAATAGTTGCCTGAGTGTGATCTTGAACAAATCTTGGTGCCTTATTATTTTGTAGTAATGGGATATTCTCAATCAAAATCTGTATTGAACATTCTTTTGTTTTCTCTAAAACTTCTTTAATAGTATCAGTATCATTAATCACAAATTTTTTCTGTGCAATTATATCTCCTGTATCAACGCCTTTGTCAAAATAAAACAGGGAAATACCAGTTTCTTTTTCTCCGTTAATTATTGCCCAAACCAGTGGGGCATTACCCCGGTATTTCGGCAATAATGAGGCGTGTATCCCAATTGCTCCTTTTGGTGGAATACTCATGATTGATTCAGGAATCATGTAGTACCATCCAATTACTAAAATCAAATCAGGTTTTAAATCCTTTATATATTGCAGGTGTTCTGTCATTTTTCCTTCAACTGTAGTAACGGGAATATGATATTTTTTGCCCAGTTCATTAAAATCTTTAAAGTTTACATTATTTAATACAATAAGTTCTTTTTCATCCTTGAATTTTATACTATAGTGTTGTGGAATAGTAAAAATTCCAACAATTTCAGTATTATTTTCTATCAGGCATTCACAGCAATCATATCCCAGCTCAGATGCACCAAAAAAAAGGATTTTCATTTTAATTTATTTGCTTAAAAAAATCAGCTGTTTTTAAAATCCCTTCTTCCAAATCTACTTTTGCTTTAAATCCCAGTAATTCTTCTGTCTTTGTAACACTTGGAATTCTAAGTTCAATATCAGCACTTAGTGCTGGTTTATGAGAAATCTTTGACTTTGAATTTAAAACCCGGCAGACTGTTTGGGCTAGGCCCAGCGTAGTCATAACCGCTCTGGAATTACCTAAATTAAAACTTTCCCCAATGGCTTTCGGATTTTCAATGCAACTGATAAGGCATTCAACAAAATCATCCACAAAGCACCAGGCTCTTATTTGAGCACCATCACCATTTATAAAGATTTCTTCATTCTTAAGTGCTCTTTTAATAAAAATCTGGATTGCTCCTTCCCCGGTTTGTCCTGGACCATACACATTGAAAGGGCGAACTGTTACAACAGGTAGCCCGTGTTGTTTAAAATAAGCATGAGCCAAATGTTCACCCGCTAGCTTGGACACAGCATAAACCCAACGGGCTTCGCCAGCTGACCCCGAAACTGTTTGATCAGTTTCTGAAGATTTAAAGGCCATAGATCCAAATATCTCTGAAGTAGAAAAATCTATAAATCTTTCCTTGATATTATTTTCTTTGGCTGCTCTTAAAGCATTAGCAGTGCCAATCATATTAACCTCCATAGTTCTTACCGGATCTTTAATCACAGTATCAATACCAGCAATACCGGCAGCATGTACCACAATATCTGCTCCCTTCATAGATGAACAGAGTAATTCAAAATCAAGTACATCACCTTTGATTATTGTAACATTTGGGTGTGATGCAAGTCCACTTTCAGTTAGTGTATCTCTGTGAAAGTTATCATACACTACTATTTTATTTTTTTCTACATAGTGTTTTATTAAAGTATTGGCAATAAAACCTGCGCCCCCTGTAATAAACATTGTTTTGTTTTCAATCATAATTTATTAATTGTGTTTGCTATTTGTTTAATAATATCTTTTGTTAACTTTTCGTAAATGGGTACCGCCACTCCTTTGGTATAAGCACGGTAAGCATTTGGAAAAAGGCTGTTATAATTAAGCTGGTATTTGGTTTTATAATACTCCGTTGCAGGAATACATTGAGCGCCGTAATTTGCACCAATATTTTTTTGTTTTAAAGTTGATAAGATTTCAGCCTGATTTTTATCGTCATCAATTAAAACATGAAAAGTTTGCCAGGTATGATTTCTTCCGTCAGGCACTATAGGAAGCGTTATTGCCGTGTTATTAATTTCTTCAAAATATACTGCTGCCAATTCCTGCTTATATTTAATAGTATCACTTAATCTTTTCATTTGACTGTTTGCCAATGCTGCCTGAAAGTCTGTCATTCTATAATTGTAACCCGCTGCCACAAAATTCATTACTCCTTCATTCATTTCTATACCATGATTTCGTAACTCCCGTATTTTTTTATCCAGGTTATCCTCAGAAGTTAAAAGCATTCCGCCTTCTCCACTGGTTATCGATTTGCGTGGGTGTAAAGAAAAGGAACCAAAATCCCCAAAGGTTCCCACATGTCTGCCATTTTGCATAGCACCTAATGCACAAGCTGCATCTTCAATTACAAATAGTTTATGTTTTTTTGCTACCTCCATTAACGCTTCGATATCGCATGCTAAACCAAATTCATGAACGGGTATTATCGCTTTGGTTTTAGTTGTTATTGCAGCTTCAATTTTATTTACATCTATATTAAAGGAACCTGGCTCAATATCTACAAAAACACATGTTGCACCTACTATTTCAACTACATTAGCTGTTGCTACATAAGAAAATGCTGGAACAATTACTTCATCACCTTTGCCAATACCCAATGCCACAAGTGCAAGGTGTAAAGTGGATGTGCCATTACTTAAAGCAATTGCATTTCTACTTTTGTGAAATTCATTAAACGATTTTTCAAGTGCCAATACATTTACACCTTGCACTAACATACCCGATTGAAGTACTGCTATTACACAATCAATGTCTTCCTGCCTTATATCAGGACTCGCCAGTGGTATAAATTTATTTAAATCCACGTATTTCATGTACCAATTCTATGGCAGCTTTAGTTTCTGAAATTGAAAACCCTTTACCATTTATTATATCCTGGTAAGATTGTGTATGCAACTCTGTAAACCCGTCACTAAATTCTATTGCTTCTTCATTTATGGTTAATGTTCTGTAAGTTCTTTTGCCCGCATTTTTTACAGCTTCAGGCAACGTAGCTGCATCAATACTCAGCATCCAGTTTACCCTTGCTTTTTCCAGTTCTAGTCTTCCGGAGGCGGTAACATCACTGTGTTGGGTTACGGTATTTACTTTTACATCACCAAATATCCAGATGAGCATATCAAAAAAATGAACGCCAATATTAGTTGCGATTCCACCACTCTTTTGAATATCGCCTTTCCAGCTGGTATGGTACCAGTTACCCCGGGAAGTAATGTATTGCAGGTCTACTTCGTGTTTTGTCCCGGCCGTCGACGCAGCAATCTTTTCCTTCAAAGCGATGATGGCAGGGTGTAACCTTAACTGTAGAATGGTAAATACCTTACGGCCTGTTTCTTTTTCAATTTCTACCAGGGCATCGATATTCCAGGGGTTTAGTACGATGGGTTTTTCGCAAATAACATCTGCACCAATACGCAATCCAAAACGGATATGAGCATCATGGAGGTAATTGGGGCTGCATACAGTTACGAAATCTGTTTTATTGCCCAGGCGTTTTTGTTTTTCCAGGTGCCGGTCAAAACGTTCAAACTCGGTAAAAAAATCAGCATCAGGAAAATAACTGTCAAGGATTCCTACTGAGTCATGTTTATCAAGCGCTGCAATTAGATTATTGCCTGTATCCTTGATAGCCTTCATATGCCTTGGTGCTATATAGCCACCTGCCCCTATAATTGCAAAATTTTTCATGCTGATTTTATTCTTTTAACCTAATTATTTTCCCCAGCTATTTCCCTAAACATTCTAAACCTTCTAAACCTTCTAAACTTCCCTAAACTTCCTAAACCCCTAAACTTCTTCCCCTACCTGCTCCAGATAAGCAGTTTCTCATTAATATTTTTAGTTTGTTTTAATGCTGCAAATTCTTCCGGCGAATAGATCACATAGCGGATCTTTCTTTTCACCAGGGTCTCTGCCTTTTGTATAAGTTCGGTGAGGTAGGCTGTATTAACAATGCCCACCAGTTCCAGGTCGATCATATTGTTATCATTGCCTTTGGCAAATTCGCCTGTTAAATAAACCTTTTCTACTTCACCCAATTGTTTTATTACATTCTCAATGATGGTATCAATACCTACATATTTTCTGATGATGCTATTGAGGTCGAAAAACAACGGGTGCTTTACATTGGCAGTAAAGTATTTTTTATTACCCTGTACATCGCTGCTAACCATGCCCGCCTTTTCCAGTTTGTTCAGTTCGAGGCGTATGGCATTGGTACTTTCTCCAAACTCTTCCTCAAGGCCACGCAAATAGGCCCTGTTGCTGCTGTTTAAAAAAAACTTCAGTAACAATTTAATACGTGTTTTGGAAGAAATGAGTGCTTCTATCATTTAGAATGAGTAAATAAACTACTCAAAGATAAATAGTTTATTAATAAAGACTCAATTTTTAGGAAATAGTTGTGTTTGGCTAAAATAAAATGAGGTGTTCCAAGTTATACCTTTGTAACTGATTGATTTTGAAGTTGGTATTCTACACCACTTTCCGGGCAGGTAGCTTTACCTGCTTCATCAAATAGCAGCTTTTGGCCGAATTCACTCATCCAGCCCGTTTGTCTGCCAGGATTGCCTATGATCAAGGCATAGGCAGGAACATCTTTGGTAACTACGGCACCTGCCCCTATAAAGGCATATTCATTGATGGTATTACCACAAACAATGGTGGCGTTGGCCCCAATACTGGCCCCTTTTTTTATGAGTGTTGTTTTATACTCCTGTTTGCGACTTACCGCACTTCGTGGATTGATCACGTTGGTAAGTACCACACTGGGACCCAGGAAAACATCATCTTCGCAGATCACGCCTTCATAAATACTCACATTGTTCTGCACCCGCACATTATTGCCCAGTATTACTTTAGGTGATACCACCACATTTTGTCCAAGGTTACAATTGTTACCGATCACAGCCCCGCTCATTACATGAGAAAAATGCCAGATCTTGGTTCCGTCACCGATCTGGCAGCCATCATCAATGATCGAACTTGGATGTACGTAATAATTCATTTCAAAAAGTTTAGATGGTTTAGGAGGTTTAGATGGTTTAGATGGTTTAGATGGTTTAGCTTAACAGAATTCTCCCTACTAAACTTTCCTAAACTTTCTAAACATCCCTAAGCCTAGTTTGCAATCTTTTTTAAATACACACCATAGCCACTTTTCTCCAGTACGGTGGCTTGTTTTAACAATTCATCCCGGCTTATAAAACCCATGCGGTAAGCGATCTCTTCGGGACAACCGATCTTAAGGCCCTGCCGCTTTTCTATTACCCGTACATATTCACTGGCATCATTCAATGATTCAAATGTACCTGTATCCAGCCAGGCAAAACCACGGTCCAATACTGCAACTTTTAATTTTTTTTGTTGCAGGTAATGGTCGTTAACCGTTGTTATTTCATATTCACCTCTTGCACTCGGGGCAATATTTTTTGCAATATCAACCACTCCATTATCATAAAAATATAAACCGGGCACGGCATAATTACTTTTGGGGTTTACCGGTTTTTCTTCAATGCTTACCGCATTTCTATCTGCATCAAATTCCACCACACCATAACGTTCGGGATCGCTGACCGGGTAGGCAAAGATCACAGCACCATCAGGATCGATGCTTGCCTGCAATAATTTACTAAAACCACTACCGTAAAAGATATTATCCCCCAGTACCAATGCCACACTATCCGCTCCTATGAATTTTTCGCCAATAACAAATGCCTGGGCAAGCCCGTTGGGCACATCCTGTTTGGCATACTCAATATGACAACCCCACTGGCTTCCATCACCCAGCAATCTTTTAAACTGATCCTGGTCTTCGGGTGTAGTAATGACCAGTACTTCTTTTATACCGGCCAGCATTAAAGTGCTCAATGGGTAATAGATCATCGGCTTATCGTAAATGGGCATGAGTTGTTTGCTGATACCCTTTGTTATCGGGTAGAGCCTTGTGCCGGAGCCGCCTGCAAGTATGATTCCTTTCATGTGAATTTGTTTAGGAGGGTTTAGACGTTTAGTTGTTTAGAAAGTTTAGCATCGGCTTTAACCAGTTTTTTGCTGTGATTTCCTTAATCCTGCAATTAAAAGTGTTTGTTTTTCTATCTTTTCTCTTCCTTCTTCATATTTTTTACCTGTTAAAAAATGTAGATCATTTGCTATTATCAGATCATTCAATAGTTCAATGGTACTACTGTAAGATATGGTACTGAAATGTGATTGATCCTTTGACGTTTTACGGGAAGTTCCTTCTGCAATATTAGAAGCAATGGAAACAGCAGCCCTTCTCATTTGCGATACTAAACCAAATTTTTCTTCAGCCGGAAAAGTTTTGGTTGTTTCATAAACCCATACCGCAAGCTGTCTTGCCTGTTGCCAGCAATCCAGTTTTTCAAAAGAATAAACTTTCATAAGGTTAAATTTAGATTATATAATTGATGACCAACTAAACCTCTAAACCCCTAAACTTTCTAAACCTTCTAAACTTCTCAAGGCCTAAACTTCCCTAAACCTCCTAACCTGCAGCATACTGCTTTTCATAATACGCCCTATAATCCCCGCTTGTCACATGTTTCAACCACTCCGCATTTGCAAGGTACCAATCAATAGTTTTGGAAATACCTTCTTCAAATTGCAAAGATGGCATCCAGCCTAATTCATTTTTTAATTTAGTTGCATCAATGGCATAGCGCAAATCATGACCGGCACGATCTGTAACATAAGTAATCAATTTTTCGGAAGTTCCTTTTTCCCTGCCCAGCTTTTCATCCATCTGCCTGCACAATTCTTTTACCAGGTTAATATTTGTCCATTCGTTATGGCCGCCAATATTGTAGGTCTCGCCAATTTTTCCGTTATGAAATACCACATCAATGGCACGTACGTGGTCTTCAACATATAACCAATCCCTTACATTTTCTCCTTTGCCGTAAATGGGCAGGGGTTTATTATTGATGATATTGTGAATGCAGAGCGGTATCAGTTTTTCGGGAAAATGAAATGGGCCGTAGTTATTACTGCAGTTACTGATCTTTACGGGCAACTTATAAGTATGGTAAAATGCACGTACAATATGATCAGATGATGCCTTTGATGCAGAGTACGGGCTACGTGGATCGTAAGCTGTTTCTTCAGTAAAAAATCCTTCTTCGCCCAGTGAACCATATACTTCATCCGTTGAAATATGATAGAATGTTTTATTCTCCATATCCCCTGTCCAGGCTTCTTTTGCAGCCTGCAGTAAAGAGGCCGTGCCCATCACGTTGGTGGTTATAAATGCCAGCGGGTCGGTAATCGACCTGTCTACGTGACTTTCAGCAGCACAATGCAGTACGGCGGTAAATTTATGTTCTTCAAATAATTTACGCAACAGCTCAAGGTTGGTAATATCGCCTTTCACAAACAGGTAATTAAGCTCCTTTTCAATATCCCTTAAATTCTCCAGGTTGCCGGCATAGGTCAATTTATCAAGGTTGATGATCTTGTATTGGGGATATTTCAGTACAAATAACCGGGTTAAATGTGAGCCGATAAAGCCTGCGCCGCCGGTAAGTAAAATAGTATGCATGAATTTGATTGCTTAAGAGGAGCAAAAATAACCATTAATTATTTGTTGAGGAAACCTATAAGGTTTGCCGCCTGGTTTTTGTGCAAAAGATAACCTTATAGCGTTTTGAAATTGGGGTTCTCCTATAAACACTCCTATAAGGTTTTGCTGTGCTGAACAGGCTAAGCTGCAAACCATATAGGTTTATTACAATCCCGTAAATGCCACATGAAAATACTGTTTGATCTCATCCACATCAAACTGTTCGGCTCTTTTAGCAGCTTTTGCTGCAAACTGGCTGCAGAGCGCTTTATCCTCGTATATTTTTTTCATGGCCGAGGCCAGTGCAATTACATCATTTGCGGGTGTTAATATACCATATTCGCCGATTTCGTAATTATTAATGGCACGGTGGTGCAGGTCGGTTGCCGGTGCCAGCAATTCCCGGGGGCCCGAGCTGCAATCGGTGGAAATAACCGGTTTGCCGCAGGCCAGTGCTTCTATTAATACATTGGGAAAGCCCTCTACATCGGAACTCAATACAAAACAATCGCTTCGGCTTACATATTTGAACGGATTTTTATCAAAGCCGCAAAAGTTCACCTTGTCCATCAATCCGAGGTTATACACTTTTTGTTTTAACTCTTCCTCCATTACACCTCCACCAACAATGAGCAGTTTGCAGGGCAGGTTCTTTAAAATAAAAAATGCCTGTATCAGTAACAGGTGATTTTTTTCTTTCCTGAATCCGCCGACATTTATAAAATGAAATACATTTTTATCAAAGACATAATCCGGCAATTCATCAACATGTGTTTTAATGAACTGCAGATCTATGGGGTTGTAAATAACACGGACCGGTGTTTTTATTTTAAAATTTTCGATAAGGTCAGTTTGCATGGCATAAGAATTTGCCAGCACCAGGTCGGCCCGCTTGTACGAGTACCTCACCATAAATTTGGAAAACATCCGGTAAATAGATGACTGGCTCTGCTGCATCGTTGTCTGGTGCGTTCTTTCACACATGATCACCTTGCCTTTATAACCCCAAAAACTTTTCATTAAGGCATTGATATAACAGGGACGGTATAAAAATGCCACCGAAATATTAATATTGTTTTTTTTACAATAGCGGTAAACCTTCCAGGAGATATAAGGCAATTTTAAAAAGCGGATGGTCTTGTCCTGTACCAGTGGTTGGTGCAGGTTTAATAACTTTATTTCCGGTGGAATTTCATACTCGATGATATTGCTGTATAGCGCCAGGTGTATATCAAATTCATCTTTTAAATGGCCCAGCAAAAGAGATACCACCCGCTCTGCTCCCCCGGATTGAAGTGTATTGATAAAGATTAAAAGCTTTGGTCTTATTCCACTCATTTGCCTGTTTTTTCCATAGTATGGATATCAAATATCAGTTAATTATCCCAAACGGGTTTATAACTATCCTGTTTCTTTTTATTTCAAACGGATCGTTCATTTATGTTGTTCCCTGTATTTAAAAATATTTGTCGTCAATACTGCCCCTCTTTCTGAAACATGATCTCCATTTGGCAGATAGCAACTGTCATTTAAAATCAAATTGCCAAAGTCAATTACTTTCAATTTATTCAGGCTGGCTAACGAGTCGTATTTCTCAATGAATTTAAAAGGTATTTTGCTTATATAATAATCATGTAAAGGCGTTTTCAATATTACCAATTCAATATTTTTTTCTTTACATAAAAACATGATCTTATTTAAGTACCCGATATTGACCGAAGAAAATCCCCTTTGTTTTCCGTTCTCATAAAATTGCAGGGATAACCTGTCATCCATTGATGGCTTTGAGGCCACCACATTTTTGTAACCATTTTTATAGGCACCTAAAAATGAATAATTTTCTTTTTTCGCCAGTAAAGTATTAGAACCGTTAATAAGTAATTTCCCCAGGAATTTAGGTAACTCGTCCAGGGTATGTTTAGCTATTTCTTTTTTTTGCTCAAATGGTAAAATAAAAAAATACCTTGATGCGATATCATAAGCGTATTTCCCATAAGTAAACTCATCTCCGTAAGTTGAAATATTATGATAGCTGAACCCCAGGTAAATTCTTTTAATAGCAGGATTATTTTCTAAAATATATTTTATTTTAAAGTATGAGAATAACATGGTCTCCGAACTTTGAGATAAGTTAACGGCGTCGGGCAGCAAGGCAGGATTAATGGCGCATTGAACATGAGAATCTCCAATGAATAATGAGTTTACGCTTGCATCAATTTTGTAACCAGTCATCGCCTTATTATTGATATAGTTCAACAAAAAAAGCACCACCATTAGTACCCCGAAGGGAATTGCAAAAAAAAGAAAGGTTTGCCGCAAGAATGTTTTCATACCCGTGTCATTAAAATTGAAAATAAATAAATGGTTTCCCAGCAGTGGTAAAATAAAATATCGCTAAAGCCAAACCATAGTACATTGCCCACCTGATGATTTTTGGCCATTTTAAACCTGTATCTGCAATTGCATATTGTTGCTCCCGGCCCTGCCACTCTACAATAACAAAGCCCGCAATTAACAATACCAAAGCAACAGGAACCGAAAATGGTTTCGAGATCGCCGAAAATGAAAACAATTTTGATATATAACCTGTTGCATGCTCAATATTTTCTGCCCTGAAGAAGATCCATGCAAATACTGTTAAGCTGAATGTAACCACCATTGAAAGCAATTCCTTGAGGTTTGGTAAATACCTGCCTTGCGCTACTATGTTCAGGTTATTCCGGTTCGTTTTGACTAAAACGGAAGGCAGTATGTAGATGGCATTAATAAGGCCCCAGGCAATAAAGGTCCAGTTTGCTCCGTGCCAAAAGCCACTTACCAGGAATATGATAAATATATTTCTCGTTTTCATCCATACGCCACCTTTACTGCCACCTAAGGGGATGTACAAATAATCCCTGAACCAGGTTGAAAGTGAAATATTCCATCGTCTCCAGAATTCTGCTATATTCCGGGAAAAATAGGGGAAAGAAAAACTTCGTAATAAGTTTATTCCAAAAAGTCGGGCTGTACCAATGGCAATATCAGTGTAGCCAGAAAAATCACAATAAATCTGGAAAGCGAAAAAAAGCGCTCCCCAAAACAAGGTAATACCTGAGTAGTCATTATAATTATTAAAAACAGCATCGGCATATACTGCACAATTATCAGCAATAACAATTTTTTTAAACAAGCCCCACAGGATCTGCCGTAAACCATCAACAGCCTTTGAATGATCGAATTCTCTTTTTTTAATGACCTGTGGTAAAAGATTTGTTGCTCTTTCTATCGGCCCGGCAATAAGTAAGGGGAAGAAACTGACGAATACAGCATAATTAATAAAATTATGTTCAGGTTTTATCCGCTTTTTATAAATATCTATAACATAAGATAAACCATGAAATGTATAGAATGAGATACCAACAGGTAAAATTATCTGTAATGTGCGGATGCTGAATTTCATTCCCAAAGCCGTAAATCCTTCCGCAAAAGAACTAATAAAAAAATTATAGTATTTAAAATAACCAAGAAATCCCAGGTTGATACATATACTAAGCCATAACCAACATATTCGCTTCTTTTTGTTTTCAGCTTCAAATATTTTGATCCCGGAAAAATAATCCAGCAGGGTTGAAAACATCAGTAAAAACAAAAAACGGTAGTCCCAGCAGGCATAGAAAAAATAACTTGCAAAAAGCAACAGTATATTCTGAAGCTTAAAGTTATTTTTTGTTGCAAACCAGTATAAAATAAAAACAATGGGCAAAAAAAGGGCAAAATCCAAAGAATTAAAAAGCATAATCTCTATCTGTTGTTATATAATTCATACTATTTCTGCTTCATGAACAGTGCTTGTATTTCTGCTATCATCTTAACCATGGAAAAACGTGCTTTTGTTATTTCCTGTATTGCTTCCCTGTTGAAATTGGCAGCCAGCCCGTTTTTAATTGCTCTTGCAAAAGCAATGATATCATTATCGTCAACCAGCTGGCCCATATCTTGCCCGGTAATTATTTCTGCAATGCCTCCGGGTGCATTAAAAGCGATCACCGGTATACCATGGGCCCCGGCTTCCGGCAACACATTGGGAAAGCCTTCATAATACGAACCAAACAGGAACAGGTCAGCATCTTCCATACCCCTAAATGGGTTCATTTTTTCTCCCACTAAAAAAATCTTATCCTTTACATGCAGTGCGTCGATCAGTTTTTGAAGCTCTTTTCTTTTTTTCCCTTCACCGATGATATAATAGTTAAAGGGAACAGAAATTAACCCCACTGCATGTATCAGCCTTTCAATGCCTTTCTCTTCACTTAATCTTGCAATGGTTATAAATTTATAAATCCTGTCAGTCATTCCTTTTCCTGGTTGAGGTGCTGTGTTTAACCCCTCCTCCACCGCATTATGAATTACCACTGTTTTATGGGCAGCTATATTGTAATGCTTAACCAGGTCCTGTTGCATATACACCGACTGGCAAACGATATGATCAAAACGTTTATAATACTTTTTTATCAGCCTGTTATATAAAGCCGGGAACTTAGCATGCTGGTTGTTGATGCTTACAATGCTGCCCTCCCGGGCAATAAATTGTGTCCGGGCATCAAAATGATTCCTGAAAATGGCCAGATACAGGTTCAAATGATTAGCCGTAGAAAATATGATTGCAGGCTTATATTTTTTAACTACGGCTTTTATGGCAGGCAATGAAAAAAGTATCCGGTCTTTTTTCAGATCAACAATTTCTATGGCCCGGTTGGGGACCTGGTAAAACGGTTTGTCATTATTAATTACAATAAGGCAAACGGAAAATATTTCTGTATTTATATGCTGGCAAACCAGCGAAACGAATTTCTCGGATCCGCCGCATTGCAGTGTCGGAGTTAAAATGAGGAGTTTTATTTTTTTAGTTTCACTCAACTGCTATAGTTTGCTTTTATGAATGGCGATATAATCATCAAGGCCATCCATGTGTTTGTTATATTTTCCGGTGTGTTGTACATGATACCCCAGCCCCGTCAGAAACTCTACACATTTTTGCTGCACACCAGGTAAATGACAATCATGTGTGGCCAGTAAAATGTACGGATGGTCATTTTGAAGAGCCTCAATTGCTCCCTGTAAAACATCATACTCGGCACCTTCCACATCAATTTTAAGAATGTTGGGTTTTTCATACCCTTGCTTTATCAACCCGTCTATTGACCGGCATTGAACTGTTATTTTATTTTTAGCTGCTTTAAAAACATTCGAATCTTTAATATAGGTATTGCCATCGCTATGGTTTGCGTCATTCGAAAACTCAACCTGCTTTTCTTCATTGGAAATAGCAATGGGCAATACTGAGATCTTGTGGTTACTAATAAGTTTATGGTTTAGACTAATATGTTTTTCAAAAATGGCCCTCACAGCAGGCATAGGTTCAAAAGCATAAATTTTGCCGTTTTGTATTAAACGGTTTGCAGTTAATGCATGAAAGCCCACATTGGATCCAATATCATAAAAAACTGAATCGGGTTTTATCCAGGATAAGAACGTGCGCATGGTTTCAGCATTTTCATATTGGCCTAAAATATAATCATAACTACTGGATGTTGACCACAGGTATCCTTTTAATGGCCCCGCCATTACCGGCAAAAATTTTTGCCCGAAAATGTACCGGCGAATCTTAATACCCAGGTGTTTAATAAAATTTTTGTTTAGCATGTTTAAGAATATAACCCAGTTCCGTATTCAGCTTAAATTTTTTATTAAGGATAAGTAAGATAATAAGATACAGTAAAAACCCGAATATGATATTCAGCATTCCATTCAGCATAAAATAATTGAGCGCTACATATAAAACACCTGCTATAATCGCATTTATTAAAATAATAAGACCTGTGTATTTTAATAAAGCTGCGTAATTGACCTGTGGAATCAGTTTCCGGCAAATAAAATACATGGCCAAAAAATTTACCAGGTTCACGATGGTGATGGCATAAGGATATCCATAAGCGCCATAATATTTTGTACAGATCCATATAACAGCAATCAGTAAAATATTCAAAGCCGCCTGGTAAAAGAAGGCCTGCCTGATCGCCTGCACGGCTATAAATAATCTTGTCACCATTGCATTGATACCAATGCTGAAAATGGTTATCGACAAAAACATTAAGAAAATGGCGGATTCTGTTACGTCCATTGCATTAAAATTGCGGCTTTGGTAAAATAACGCAACAATTGGGGAAGCAAAAACAAAACAATAAAATCCGATCGGCACCAAAATAAAAACGATCAGTTTTGAGGTCCGTAAAAAGGTATCATTCATTCCTGCAGTGTCATTGCGTGCAAACTGTTCATTTAATTTGATGCCGCTTACATTAGCAAACTGTGAAGTAATGAGCGTATTGGGTATATCGGCAATATTTTTTCCATAGTTCATCACGCTGATAACACCGCTGCCAAAACCACTCAACAGGTACAGGGGGAACATACTGCTCGCAACCGTTGTAAGTTGTCCAAGCTCTGCATAGAAAACATTGCTCCAGACCTTTTTACTTATACTAAGCAACCTTATCTTAAAATTCCAGCCGGCAATTTCTTTCAATACATAGATCTGTATGAGCAGGTTTACCGCATACGATATCAATCCACCTATAAAAACAGCGAGCACATCATATTTAGCTCTTAATAAAAAGATACAAACAATTACAATGCAGCTTTTAAAACTGCTGATGAGCATGGGCAGGCTGAAGTATTTTAAAGAAGTAAGAATGGAATTCAGGTAATTGGTAAGCACGTGAAAAATAAAGAATAGCGAACCGATCCAGAAATAATTGCGGTAGGTAATGATGTCGGCTTCTGAAAATTTTGAGATCCAACCAAATACCGTTGTGCCCAAAAAATACATCCCAACAGTGAACAGGATACCAATAATACAATAGATCAGCAAAAAGAAATTCAGGAAAGCGGCTGCTGGTTCATCACCTTCTTTTTCCCGAATGCGCATGGATTCGGGGATGAGTACAGCCGTATCAATATTGTTGATGAAGCCCGAAAACAGTACCATGCTGGCAAAAACAAAAAAGTAAATATCAGTTTTGATATTGCTGCCAAAATACCGGGCAATGATGATGGTTAACAGGAAAAGTATGCCCTTGGAAATAATGTTGAACAAAACAGAAAGTACTGTTCCCTTTTTATACGATTCTGATCTGATCAACCTCGAAAAACTCATTGACTTGGTGTTTGTGAAATGGGAGTTAGCTTAATGAGATCCTTCGCTACGCTCAGGATGACAGCAAAAATAACGGTTCAAATCTGAAATCAATAACCCGCCAAACGATTTACTCCTTTACCTTTGCCGCCTATGCATTACGCTTCAATAGAGAACCTGGCCAAATCCTTTGGTATAAGAACACTTTTTAAGAATATTTCCTTTTACGTGGAAGAAGGTGATAAAATTGCTTTGGTTGCCCGTAACGGCAGCGGTAAATCTACCTTATTAAAGATCATTGCCGGACTTGATACTGCCGACAGCGGTACACTTTGGGTGCACAAGGACATTAAAGTGATCATGCTGCAGCAGGAAACTGTTTTTGAAGAGAACAGGAGTATTTGGGACAATGTGCTGAAAATGGACAACCCCGTTGTAAAAGTGGTGAAGGAATACGAAATGTGCCTGGAACAGGAGGAAGAGAATATTGAAAAGCTTACCGACCTGATGGCCAAGGTGGATGAACTGAATGCCTGGAATTTTGAAAGTGAATTAAAACAGATATTGGGTAAACTTAACCTGCATCATTTGAATGAGCCGGTTAAAAACCTGAGTGGCGGACAGCGTAAAAGAGTTGCACTTGCACAGGCCCTGATAGAAGCACAACTACACGAAGGAAAATGTTTGTTGATCCTGGATGAGCCCACCAACCACCTGGATGTACAGATGATTGAGTGGCTGGAAGATTATTTATCGGCACAAAAAGTTACGTTGCTTTGTGTAACGCATGACCGTTATTTTTTAGATGCCGTATGCAATGAGATACTGGAGATGGACGATGAAAAGATATACGTGTACAAGGGCGACTATGATTATTTTTTAGAACAAAAAAGCCTGCGCCAGGAAGTACAGGCCAGCGAGCTGCAAAAAGATAAGAACATTTTTCGCAAAGAACTGGAGTGGATGCGCAAGCAACCCAAAGCACGTACCACCAAATCAAAATCGAGACAGGATGCTTTTGCAGATATTGAAGAAAGAGTTGGCCAGCGCAAGGAAGAACTGGATGTGAGTTTACAGGTAAAGATGACCCGGCTCGGTGGCAAAGTGCTGGAGATGAAAAAAATTTATAAGAATTATGGCGATAAGGTAATTCTGAAAGGCTTTGATTATACATTTAAAAGAGGCGAACGCATCGGCATTGTGGGTAAGAACGGCATTGGTAAATCAACTTTTTTAAAAATAGCCTTACAGCAGGAAAAGCCCGACAGCGGCAAGGTTAACCATGGTGATACGGTTGTGTTCGGCAACTTTAACCAGGAAGGATTACAATACAAGGAAGACAAACGTGCCATTGAATATGTAAAGGATTTTGCCGAATTTTTTCCCCTGGCAGATGGTGGTAAGATCTCGGCAACCCAGTTCATGGAGAAATTCGGATTTGCATCAGAACAGCAATACACACCATTAAGCAAATTGAGTGGTGGTGAAAAACGGAGGCTCCATTTATTAAGCATCCTGTTTCTCAACCCCAATTTTTTAATACTGGATGAACCTACCAATGATCTTGACCTGCAAACTTTAAGAACCCTGGAAGAATTTTTACTGGATTTTCCGGGATGCATTTTAATCGTAAGTCACGACCGCTATTTTATGGACCGTATGGTTGATCACCTATTTGCTTTTGAAGGAGATGGCGTGATTAAAGATTTTCCGGGGAATTATACTTTATACAGGCAATGGAAAGAAAATGAGTTGACCGTTGACCGCAATTCGTTGGCCGTTCCGGCTGTAAAGGCCGAACATCGAACAACAAACAACGAACAACGTAAACCGAGTTTTAAAGAAAAGCACGAGTTTGAACAACTGGAAAAAGAGATCCCGCAACTGCAAAAAGAAAAAGCCGGGCTGGAAGAAAAAATGAATGGCGGCAGTATGGATTATGATGCCTTGCAAAAAGCTGCCGAACGCATCAGTACCATTGTACAATTGCTGGATGAAAAAGAAATGCGCTGGCTGGAGCTGAGTGAAAGAATTTGAGTAACTTTCATTCTGTCTTAGTTAAAAGTTTGTCAGGCTGAGCTTGTCGAAGCCGGTATGATCTTAATTATCCGCCTTCGACAAGCTCAGGCTGACAGCCTATTAGTTTAAGATATTCAACTTTACCAAACTGCTGTATGAACCAACGCTTTTACTCCCTCGACGTTTTTCGTGGCGCTACCGTAGCACTCATGATATTGGTAAACAACCCGGGCAGTTGGGGACACATCTTTCCGCCACTTGAGCATGCAGCCTGGCATGGCGTTACGCCAACAGACCTTGTCTTTCCTTTCTTTTTATTTGCTGTGGGTAATGCCATGGCTTTTGTAATGCCCAAATTAGATGCGGCGGGTGAAGGCGCTTTCTGGAAAAAAGTAATTATCCGTACAGGGTTGATATTTGGTATCGGTATGTTCCTGAACTGGTTCCCGTTCATAAAATATAATGAAGCCGGTAATTTTGTTGCCAAACCTTTTGAGAATCTCCGCATTTTTGGTGTGTTGCAACGCATTGCTGTCAGTTATTTTTTTGCATGTGTCATCGTTCATTATTTTAAAGTGCGTGGATCATTTGTGGTGGGCATGTTTATTTTACTGGCTTATTGGTTCCTATGTGTTGCCGCAAACCCTTCCGATCCTTTCAGCTTACATGGCTGGTTTGGTACTGATATTGACAAAGCCGTTTTAGGAGAAAAACATATGTATCATGGTGAAGGCATTGCCTTTGATCCGGAAGGACTGATGAACAGTTTTGCTGCCATTGTGCAGGTGATACTGGGTTACCTGGTTGGCAATTATATTGTACAAAAAGGTAAAACGCATGAAATGCTGAATGGCTTATTTGTAGCCGGCTGTGTTCTGGTGTTTGCAGGTTTTTGCTGGGATATGGTTTTTCCGCTCAATAAAAAAATATGGACCAGCAGTTATACGATCTACAGCACCGGGCTTGCCTTGCTCATCTTATCCATGATGATCTATCTGCTCGACTTTAAAAACCGTAAAGGCTTGTGGAGCCGCTTCTTTGACGTATTCGGTAAAAATGCCTTGTTCATTTTTGCCATGAGCGCATTGATACCAAGATCACTCGGGCTCATCCGCATAAGCAATGGCCTGAATGATACAGGGAAACCAAAATACCTGAACCCGTTGAGTTGGTTTTACGAACATGCCTGTAAACCCATCTTCCCATCCGACCCAAGAATTGGTTCATTGATATATGCACTTTGTTTTATTGGCATGATGTGGTTTTTAGCGTGGGTGTTGGATAGAAAGAAGATTTATATTAAAGTGTAAGTATTGTGCATAGTAAAACTTACCAGGTGTAAAACCATTGAAAAGCTTGCCAAAGAATTAAATGTGGGACTTCCTTTTATCTGAATAAATAATGCTGTTACGATAAACCCTAAACGCATAGAATTGCATTTTGTAAGCAGTTGATTGTATGCAGCCTTTTGACACAACTTTTTTTAAAATATTTATCAATATATTTAGGGCACAAAAACTATACCTTCTGCCTTGATATTTAACGTTTTTTCAGCAAGCTCCCCCATACCTTTTTTAAGATTGGTCTTAATGGTAGCGTTATGGATAATTTCACCAGGCATTGTAGCACAACAACGGCTGTTTACCAATCAGCAGCATTTTGGTGTGGAAGATGGCCTGCCACAGAGTTTTATTACAGGCATTACCCAGGACGAGGATGGTTTTATTTGGTTTAGCACCCTCGACGGATTGTGTCGTTTTGATGGGCGGACTTTCAAAACAATTAAATTCCGACCTAATGATACAACAGGACTTGCGGCTAATACTATTAACTCGCTTAGTCTGGCTGCACACAATACGCTGCGTGTATTTTACAGCAGTCCGTTTGAGGCAGATAATTTTAACATGAGAACGTTTAAAGCAAGTCGCAATACCACACTTGCCAGCCTGGTAAATATACCGAATGTTTCCTGGGCCTATTGGGGCAGAAATAAAGTTCCGGCAGGGTTTCAGTTTATAATGAACAATCATAAAGGTGTGGGCTGGGTAGAACCTGTGAGTGGCAAAATAATGTACGCCAATAGGGCCAATGGATTGCTGCAGCAAGATACCGTTAACGCAATCATACAATCTCCTGATGGCAGGTTGTTCCTGGTGAGTGAAGATGGCGTGCAAGTAAGCGATGCCGACCGTAAAACCTTCACCAGCATCCGTTTTGATACACATGTAAAGAATACAACCAGAACTATTGGCATAATGCGCTATCGTGAAACCTATCCTTGCATTTTCGTTACCCCGAACAAAATGGCTGTGTTGACTCAAAAAAATATCGTGTTGCTGGACATTAATAAAAAGGCCAGCGAAATACCGTCCATACCGCAATCCAAATACATTGACTCTTCAGATAATTTGAAATTACAGGTTGATAAACACGGCCAAGTTTACTTTAGTTTGAGAGGTTGCATTTATCGGCTGAATAAAGAAGGGCAGCCCAAACTAATTTGGGAAAATACGGACAACCCAAAATTATCTATCACCGCCATGTTCATCGACCGATCCGATGTATTGTGGGTAAGCGTAGATGCTCAGGGGCTCATAAAAATAGACCTGCAGCCCCCCCTTTTTCAATTTTACACTTACAAAAGCACATTCATAAAAGATATCCTGCAACTGGAAGCGGGGAAAACACTCAGCTTTCCAAAAGACTGGAACCCGTCATCTTATTATATCCGCCAAATACGTGATAACAAAGGCCAATTATATATTGCCTCAAACTGGAGCAAAATGAACGAGGTTTTTTTGCTTAACCAACAGGGTATTCAAGCACTGCCGGTACTTTCTAACAGTTCGGGATATTCAGCATTGGTAAATATACCCGGCAATATGATTACTGCATTCAACCCAAAAGAAGCTACCTGGTACAGCTGGAAAAATACCGGATCTCTTCCAACTAAACTACCGTTAGATACGGCTGCCATGAAAGATGTGGAAATTGCCGATGCTGCTTACTTAGGCGGCTACACGTGGATATCTACCTATGCTCATGGCCTGTTGCAATACTCGGGCAATAAACGCATTAGCCATTTCACTGGTAAAGTTTCTAATGGTTTTGTGCCGGCAACACTCACCGAAATTTGTGCCAACCAGTTGGATAGCAATCAATTTTGGGTAGGGTCCCGTGGAGGCGGCTTGATTTTATGGGACATAAAAAAAGGCTTACAGCAGGTGTATAGCACCGACAATGGATTACCGAACAATACAATTTATTGCATATTGCCTGACAAATTGGGCAATATTTGGTGCAGTACAAATAAGGGAATTTTCAGGCTTAACGTAAAGACCAGGCGGATTACCTCATTTGAAAAATCTGACGGCTTATCAGACTATGAATTCAACAGAGCCCATAAATTTTCATTTTCCGATGGCCGGCTTTGTTTTGGTGGACTGGATGGATATACCATTTTTAACCCTGCCGATTTTGATGAGGATAGCAAAAAGCAACAGGTGTTGGTAATGCTTACCGGGCTGCAAATAAATAACCAGCATCAAAACCTTGATATTCCCGAAAGTATTATCCGGGAATCATTGAGCACTATTACTGCAATTGATTTGTCTCATAACAATAATTACCTGCGATTCGAATTCGCAGCCATGTTGTTCAACCAGCCACAAAAAACAAAATACCGTTACCGGCTTGATGGGGTAGATAAAAATTGG
>JBDSGK010000248.1:0-6763 GCA_039919015.1 Ferruginibacter sp. | reverse complement strand
TATTTTCCTGTATAGGACTGAAAACAAAGGATTTTATTTTTAACATTGCCACTATAATTTTACTGTGTTCAATTTATTACAAAACAACTAATTTTAAGGTACAAATAACGGATATACTGCCTCCAGCTTCAAAATGTGACTTAAAACACTGATAATAACGAAAATATGAAATTACCAATGATGAATAGTACAAGAACCACACAGATCAGGATTGAAGAAGGATTTTCGGAAAAGGTTACCGGGACCGGGATCAAAATTATTTTCTTATTGCTTATTGCTTATTGCCTGTTACCAGCTTCCTTATCAGCCCAGGTAAATGCCGTGGAATTTGGAAAGAACAGGGTTCAGTTCAAAAAATTCAAATGGTATTATTACCAGACCAAAAATTTCAATGTTTATTATTATCAAAACGGCGAAGAGCTTGCCAAATTTGTTGCCCAAAGTGCTGAGAAGGAATTACAGCAAATGGAAGCAGCTGCCGAATACAGTTTACAAAGACGTGCCAATATCATTTTATACAATGAATATGCTGATATGCAGCAAAGTAATATCGGTTTGGGTATTGATTGGCAAAACAATGGCGGCACCAAACTGGTTAATAATAAAATGGTTGTTTATTTTGAAGCGGATCATCAGAAGCTGCGGCTGCAGGTGCGTAAAGGGATTGCCCAGATACTGACCGAAAACCGGTTATTTGGTGATGATATTGGAGAAATTGCCGGAAACCAGGCTTTACTGGATCTTCCCAAATGGTTAACAGATGGCTATATTAATTACCTGGCCCAAAACTGGAGTACCGAACTGGATGATGAGTTGAAAAGTGAGATACTCAGCGGCAACTACAGCAAGTTCAGCAAGTTTGCTTTTAAAAAGCCTGACATTGCCGGCCATGCATTTTGGTTCTTTATTGAGGAGAAATACAAAAAAGAAAATGTTACTTACCTGCTTTACCTGGCCACTGTATATAAAAATCTGAACAAAGCCTGTATGCAGGTTTGTAAAAAGAAATTTAAAGACGTGCTGGCTGAATTTATGGAATACCAGGATGACAAGTATTACAAAGACATTGCTAAAAGAAAACCATATCCCAAAGGAAGTGTGGTAGACGGGTTTGAAATAAACAACAGGCTGGATTATTTCCGGTTTAATGTAAACCCAACCAAGCGCAATAATTCCTATGTGGTAACGCAATTTAAAAAAGGAATTGTACGTGTTATTTACAACGACGAATATGAGAACAAGACCTTGCTTAAATATGGCGTACGTGGTTATAAGAATGAGATGAACCCCCATTACCCGATGATGGCATGGGATCCAAAGGGAACAAGGGTATCTGTTCTATACACAAAGGAAGGAAAACTGAACCTGTTCGTGTACGACATCATTACCCGCCAAAAACAATATAAGATAGACCTTACCAAAGTGTTTGACCAGGTACAGGACATGAAGTATATGCTCAACAGCAATACGCTTTTATTTACTGCTGTTAAGAACGGCCACACAGATATTTATACTTTTGAAATTCAAAATGAAAAACTAAAACAGATCACCAATGATGTGTATGATGACCTGGATGCATCCTTTGTTGCATTTCCAAATAAGACCGGGATCATCTTCAGCAGCAACAGGCCCAACCCGGCTGCAAAGACCGGGGAAACTGTTTTACCGAGCGACAGCAAATACAATATTTTCCTGATCACCAATTTTGGCGATAAACCGGAGCTGAACCAGATCACCCAGTTATCTGCATTAAAATATGGCAATGCCCGCTACCCCATGCAGTACAACCAAAATCACTTTACGTTTGTAAGTGATGAAAATGGTGTTGGCAATCGCTATGCAGGTTTTTTTACCACAGAAAAAGTTGGACTTGATACACTGGTTTTAATTGGCGACCAGATCTTACGCAACCCTTCTATCAAAGAAGTGGACAGCACTTTAAGGGTATTTAAGAAAACAGATGTTGATTCTATTGCCGTGGTTTCTATCTCCAATGATTCGGCCTATACTTTTCCTTTAACCAATTACCAAAGTACATTGGCCGAAACCCGCATTGCCGGTGACAACAACCAGGTGAGTGAAGTAACCAGGCAAAGTGATGAAAAAGTATTGTACAAATTAAAGATCGACGAGAATGTCTTACGCCGCAGAAATGTTACTGCACAGCCTACCGAGTACATGAAAAAACTTAGGGGTGAATATACAGATACGGCTGCTGTGAGAAAATTCACTAACGCTGCAGGCACGCCAAAAAAACCGGATGATTTTTTTCAAACTGAATTTGGCAACGAGAAAAGAGACACTATTGTTCAAGCACCAGTAGAGGCAGGAACTGTCAAATCTCAATCCGATGTTTTAAAGACCATAAAAAAATTCAGGTATAAGCCACCAAAGTTCTCTGTTGATTATGGTTCTGCCGGTTTCAGTACAGGCGTTTTAATTAACCGTTACCAGGCTTATGGCGGTGGTGGCGGGCCTATTATGCTCAACTCAGGTTCTGTTTTAAATGGCCTTATACGTCTCGGAACTTCCGAATTGCTGGAAGATGTGAGGATAACAGGTGGTTTTAAAGTGGGTACCAATTTAAAAGATAATGAGTGGTTCATGAGTTACCAGAATTATAAACGCAGGATCGATTGGGGTGCTACTTATTACCGCAATGTGCAACAGGCGGGCGACCAGTTTGGAAATTTTCTTGGCAGGTATTTTACCAATTTATACCAGGGCAATGTCTCCTATCCTTTTGATGTAACCAAGAGCATCCGTTTTTCAACAGGTGTCAGGTCTGATAAATTTGTTTACGCATCGCTCGATCCAAATTCAGTGGTACAGCCAGATGAGAAAAAGTTGTTCTCTGTTACACATTTGGAATATGTGTACGATAACAGTCTAACCCCGGCCATGAATATCTGGAACGGATTACGCTATAAATTCTTTATTGACTGGAACAGGCAGCTAAATAAATTTGATACTGCTTTTATTGACGGACCGACCACTTTTAATTTTGGATTTGATGCCCGTTATTATTACCCCATTTACCGCAACTTTATTTGGGCCGGTAGAGCAGCGGGTGACTTTAGCTGGGGCAATCAAAAAATGATCTATTATTTAGGTGGAGTAGATGGATGGCTGATGTTTGGACAGAATGAAAAATATGACCAGAACGGTGTGCTTGTAAAAGAAAGATATTTTAACAACAGCAATCCACCCGCTAATGACCAGGATTATGCTTTTCAAAGCCTGGCCGTAAACATGCGCGGTTATATACAAAATGTTGCCAACGGAAATAATGCCATTGTCATAAACAGTGAATTCAGGTTACCCGTTGTTTCAACTTTCTTTGACCGCACCATCAATAATTCTTTCTTAAATAATTTCCAGATCATCCAGTTCATAGACCTGGGTGCAGCCTGGAATGGTGCTTATACAAAATTGAAACGTCCTGAAGTTGTTTATGGACAACCGCCGGTACAGGTAAAAGTAAAAGCAGGAGGCCTGGGGCCTTTTGCAGGTGGATATGGCTTTGGAGCCCGCAGTACTTTGCTGGGATATTTTGTGAAGTTTGATGCCGGCTGGCCAATGAGTGGCTTCTTTAAAGGCAAACCCATTTTATATGTAGCATTGGGGCTGGATTTTTAAACTGTTTGAAATATTAATTAATGATTTGCCTGGCTTAAATAGCCGGGCAATTTTTTTATGGAGATATACAACAGGTAGAAAAATATGGTGAAGATCACGGTCACTCCCCATGTTTGTGCATGATCAACCGGAGAAACAACACGTTGGCAAATGGAGAGCAGGAGTTGAAAAGGATTACTGAGGATATCCCAGCTGTTCCACCTTAAAAACCTGCCCAGGTAAACCCCAAAAGATCCAAGGAATAAAATGAATACAATGATAAGTGCATGCACATTTTTATGTACCATTCTATACAGGTATTTTTCAACCCGGTATAGTGAAATAAAAGCCATCATTAAACCAACCACCGAAGATGAAAATAATAACACGGCATCAAACCATTTGGGAACGCTGCTTTCCCGGTCCAGGTGTACCAGGTCTGTAACGATGTACAATGCATTGGGAAAAAATCCAAGCCAGCAACAAAAGAGCAAAGCCTGCTTCCATTTGCCCGAATGAATTATTTTACTGAAGAGGCTGCTGATCACAAAGGGTATCAAGGCAAGAAATATATTCCATATCAAAAACAGGTACTCTATTTTGCCTGAGTATAAAGCACGGGCTGCAAGCAGGAAACCTATGAATGCACAAAAGGCAAATAATATTTTTTGAAATGAAAATGCTTTTTTCAACTTTATACGGTTTTGAAATATAAAATTATTTTAGGCAGAAAAATAATAAGGCCGGTGATCAAACTAAAAATGGCCGATATCAAAACCGCCCCGGCAGCCATATCTTTCACTTTTTTTATCCCCGGGTGTACACCTGGGTGAACCACATCGCATAATTTTTCAATGGCCGTATTCAACATTTCCATTGCTATAACAAAGGCAATACAAAATCCAACAGCTATCCATTCAATGGCTGATATATCGAACAGCATGGAAAGAATTAAAACAACAATGGTCAGCAAAGCATGAATTCTGAAATTTGATTCAGAAGCAAAACATGATTGTATTCCATTCCATGCATATCCCAGGGATCGTATCAATTTCATACCGGTTTTTTTATTTTTGTAATGTTGATGTAATTAAAGGTTTTGCCAAATGCTTTTTAATATAGCTATCCGACACATTCCAGGATAACCAGGAATAATTTTCCTGTGCTTCGAAAAATTCTTTTTTACGCACTTCAAAAACTGCCCTGGGTGAAAGGGCTGAGCGATATAAGTATTCGCCTTCACCGCTTACGGCTGGCTTATTTTCTTCAAGCACATCCTGGTTCTTCTCCAGCAAAGGAAGTGTTTTATCTGAAAGGGTTAATAAAAATTTTACATCTACCGGGATGGTATTTTTATGGGCAAGGTTATAACTGGCAATGGTTTCATCCCAATGTACACAGGACCCGGCTACCAGCAAAATAATGGCAACCCAGCCATTAACACGCCATAGGTAATAAGCCGTTTTACGCTGGTGGATCTTAATAAAAATAGTGGTCAACCCCATCAGCACCATTAATAAAAATACCAGTACCCCAATACGCTTATAAGCCAATCCCATATGGGCTATGTAATAATAATCCCTGAACAGGACAGAAACTACCAGTACCACATTTTGAAAGATCCAGGCATAAGCACCATAGCGCAACCATTTATTTTTTTTGTAAAAATTTAAATTGCCCCTGAAGAAGAATAACAATACCATCATGGCCAGCACAATGGAGAATATAAGCATACCGGTTCCTTCGTGTACATAATCCTTCAGGTTCAGGTTGGCCGTATATGAAAAACCAAACCATACATAAGTGATATCAATGGCATTAATGCAAAAGAGCAAAACATTGAGCATGACCAGGCTGATGATACCAACCGAGTTCTCATTGCGCAGCCCCATGATACCGTTTGCAAAACGGCCCATGAACAGCGTAAGCACATCAAACATTACTGTCTTTTTCCACCTGGTTAAATTGTTCTTGCTGCGCCAGAGGTCGTTGTGTTTGGCAAACTCCTTTTCCGAAAAATAATTGCTCCGCATTTTTAGTAATAGCCCACCGGTGATAAATAATCCAAACAATAAAAAGCCAAACCGTTCCCAATTAAACCAATTCAGGTACCGGGTTACAAACCGTTCCAGGGCTGTGGCAACGCTGCTTACAACATCCTTGAAAACATTATTTGAAAGCGCATAAATAAGAAAAAAGACAGCAGCGATCATTAGTGGTATAATTAAAAACCGGATTGCCTTTTTTATTCCCAGTGATCGTATGCCGGCTTTTTTTACCTGGCTGATATCTTCTACAAAAGAAAATACAAACAATACATAATTGCCGATGGCAGATGCTGCTGCATACCAAACCGATCGATGCAGAAATTGTGTGAACACAACCACCAGTAAAAGTGTAACACTAAAAGCCAGTTTGCTCAACACAGTATTGTGAATGATGAGCGTTGCCAGGGCAACAATATGAGCCAGCAACAACCACTTCATGGCGGGTTTGGTAAAAGCAGCGGGGTACAGGTTAAAAACGGACAATAAAATAAAAGCATCAAACAGCAGGGCATTGACGGCCATTTTTTCCTGCCAGAAAATAATATTAAATAAGATGGTTCCGGCAAATAGCAGCAGCAATTTAAGTGTGGGCGTTTTCATATTTTATATTTAATGTTTTTTGTAATATGCCCGCCCGGCTGAAACCGTTCGGACGGGGAATTCGCATATAAACCTTTCGATTGGTAAACGATTTTCGGTATGCTCATTTCATGTTTATTTTTTTAAAAAGTTGTACAACAAATAGTTCAATGCAGTACCAATACCCAAGCAGGGCATAATTAATCTTTTGCATCGTTATTGATCTTATGCATGAGTGTTTGTGTGGATTCGTGTAAAATAGAAAACCATGACCAGCCCTTAATGCGTATGCTGTTCTTACCGCGGTGGTAAGCAACCCGGAATTTTTTCCAATACTCCGGCATGGTAACAAACCCGTACAGGACCGTTGCCGCTACCGGGAAAGAGATATGGCCATTGCCCAGCATAAAACACTGCAGGCAAACCTCGCCTTCATCGGTAGTATCGTATTGCAGCAGAATATGCTTGATATCATGCCTGGCATAATGTGGCAGCAGTTTCAGGTTCTTTCTTTCCAA
>JBDSGK010000247.1:0-12906 GCA_039919015.1 Ferruginibacter sp. | reverse complement strand
TAAACATTGGAGAGATAGAACCTGCCTACTGGCAGGCAGGCACGGAAGACACGGATTGAATGGATTTTCACAGATCATTTATTTGGTTCTCCATTATGTTGGTAAATCTTCTATGCTGCGAAGCAGTATAAAATCCGTACTGAGCCTGTCGAAGTATTATCCGTTCAACCCGTGTTATCTGTGTTCCATTTTTTTTACTTTTCGGAGTGGAAAAAGGTAAAAATCAGAGCAAAAATTCACCCCAAAATAAACCCCCAATAATTCCCTGAAACGCCCGTTTTTCCATACCTTTGCCTGCCGATAGCCATCGGCATGAATTTTACCAATAAAAAGTGATTTAGAACTACAGTATGAGTACAGAAACAGCAGCGGTTCCAACCCCCGCCAATACAGGTTACGGCGCAGACAGTATCCAGGTTTTAGAAGGTTTAGAAGCAGTTCGTAAAAGGCCTGCCATGTACATCGGCGACATCGGTGTAAAGGGTTTGCATCACCTCGTTTATGAAGTGGTAGATAACTCTATTGATGAAGCTCTTGCCGGGCATTGTAAAAACATCACCGTAACCATTAATGAAGATAATTCCATCACCGTGGAAGATGATGGCCGTGGTATTCCTACCGGCTTACATACCAAAGAGAACAGGAGTGCATTGGAAGTGGTAATGACCGTACTTCATGCAGGTGGTAAATTTGATAAAGATTCATACAAAGTTTCGGGTGGTTTGCACGGTGTGGGTGTTAGTTGTGTAAATGCATTGAGCAGCAAATTACATGTTGTTGTGAACAGGGATGGCAAAACATTTGAACAGGAATATGCAAAAGGAATTCCTCAATATTCTGTGAGAGAGATCGGCAAATCAGATACACATGGTACTACCGTTCAGTTCTGGCCCGATCTGTCCATATTTATTGCCAGTGTTTATAACCGCGAAATTTTAGAGGCCCGTTTAAGGGAATTATCTTTTTTAAATAAGAAGATAACCATTCACATGCATGACCTGAGAGAGAAGGAAGAAGACGGGAGCACGTATGCAAAAACCTTTTACAGCGAAGGCGGTATCGTTGAGTTTGTAGAGATGCTTGATAAGAATGCCAACCGCAATCCATTATTACCCAGGGTGATCTATTGTGACGGACATGACGTGGCCAGTAATGTAATGGTAGAAGTAGCCATGATCTATAACACAGGCTACCAGGAGCACCTCTTCAGCTATGTAAATAATATCAATACGATAGAAGGGGGTACCCACGTAGCAGGTTTTCGCCGTTCTATAACCAGGGTCTTTAAAAGCTATGGTGAAAAAGAAGGTATGTTTGAAAAGGCCAAGGTAGAAATTGAAGGGGATGATTTCCGTGAAGGCCTGAGTGCTATTATTTCGGTTAAAGTACCGGAGCCCCAGTTTGAAGGTCAAACCAAAACCAAATTGGGAAATAATGAGGTGATGGGTGTTGTGGATAGTACATTAAGCAGGGTCCTGTCTGCCTTCCTGGAAGAGAACCCGAAAGATGCCAAGACGATCATTCAAAAAGTAATATTAGCAGCACAGGCAAGAGCGGCGGCTAAAAAAGCAAGGGAAATGGTACAGCGTAAAAGCGTACTCACCGGCGGGGGTTTGCCCGGTAAATTAGCCGATTGCAGTGATAAGGATCCAAACCGTTGTGAGCTATACCTGGTGGAAGGTGATTCAGCGGGAGGTACGGCCAAGCAGGGTCGTGACAGAAGTTACCAGGCCATACTTCCTTTACGTGGTAAGATATTGAACGTGGAGAAAGCTATGGAGCATAAGATATATGACAACGAAGAGATCCGGAATATGTTCACCGCCTTGGGTGTTAAGATCGGAACACCTGAAGATCCTAAAGCCCTGGATCTATCAAAATTGCGCTATCATAAACTCATCATTATGACGGATGCTGATGTGGATGGAAGCCATATAGCCACTTTGATCTTAACCTTCATCTTCAGGTATATGAAAGAACTGGTAGAACAGGGTTATGTATTTATTGCCCAGCCGCCTTTATATCTTATTAAAAAAGGAAAGGACCAGGCCTATGCATGGAATGATGAAGAACGTAAGGCACTGATCAAATTATACGGGCAGGGAAAAGACGAAACTGTAAATACTCAGCGTTACAAAGGTTTGGGAGAAATGAATGCTGAACAGCTTTGGGAAACTACCATGAACCCGGCAACCCGTACCTTAAAACAGGTTACTATTGAAAGCTCGGCTGAGGCTGATCGTGTGTTCAGTATGTTGATGGGAGATGAGGTTCCGCCACGCAGGGAGTTTATAGAAACGCACGCCAAATATGCCAAGATCGACGTTTAAAAGCCCTTTTTCAAGCTAAAAAACGGATTTTTAAAAAATATTTCTAATATATTTTACCACAATTTTCAAGGGGCCGAAAGCCCCTTTTTTAGTATAAAGACAGCTATATGCTCAATAGTTACCTGATATTCCCATTTTAAGCTAAAGTATTGTCTGTTAAGCCTTCTACGCTCCTTTTAAGTAGTAGCTATATGGAGAATCGGTATAAGCCAGCTTGTTTTACGTATAAAAACAGAGATTCGGGATGGGGATAAACAAAGGCGTTTTATAGCTGATCTCAAGCTAAATCCAGTAGTGGCTTTTTGCGAAAACCAATATTTTTAGTAGCTTGTAACCAGTTCTTCGTAGGAATTAGCCTATAGCGAGTGCCTGCAACCCATATTTACTAACCATAAATTTATTAAAATGTCAAAAATGTTAACAGCCTATTGCATGAAAACAAAGGAAAAAAATGTTCCCATGCAAAATGCAGTAATAACCAAAACTTCCCGTGGTGGCTATATGGCCCAGGGCGACGATGGTAAAGGGAATAAAATGACCACCATGCTTAGCGAAGCTACAGCACTGGAAGCCGTTAAGAACGAGGTGGCTAAGAAAGCCTGGTAAGTTTTAACCTTAAAATTAGTAAGGCCGTTCATCGCAGGTGAACGGCCTTTTTGTGTTAATAATCCAGCTGTATTGAATAAAAATATTAATTTTCATGTGATGAAAAGATTAAGTACCCTTTTACTGTTGATGGTCATGTCATTTTGCAGCCATGCCCAGTTAACTATTTATTCGGCCCTTACCATACCTGATTCGCTAAAAAAAGATGCAGATATTGTGATACGGGAGGAACAGGTAAAACTGGTAATAAAAGATAAAAATACAGGCTGGCTTAATGTACACAAAGTATTCACGGTAATGAATGAAGAAGCAAAAGGATGGCTCTATTTTCAGCAGTATTCAGATAGGTTCAGGATGCTGGATGATGCTGAAATAAAAATGTATGACATGCTGGGGAATAAAAAAAACAGCTGGACAAAAAGAGAAATGAATACGGGCAAAGATAAGGAGGACCTGGTGCCCGATGTTAAATACACTTATTTTACTGTTAATGCAGGATCGTACCCCATCACGGTTGAATTTAATTATACCATCAGGTACAAGGGCATATTTAACCTGCCTGATTATTACCTGCAATTCTCACGGCAATCAATTCAACACGCTTTATTTGAAATTGAAGTGCCTGCAGACCTGGGCGTTCGGTATAAATTACTGAACACAAATAAGAACCCGGTAATAACCAAAAGCGGTAACAAAGAAACTTATGTATGGGAACAGAAAGATCTAACTGCATTTAAAATAGAAAAACACAGCGGTTCACCGGATAAGTATTTACCCCAGGTTATGCTGGCACCTAATAAATTTCAGCTTGATGAATATGATGGCGATATGACGAGCTGGAAAAATTTCGGGATATGGATGAACGACCTATATGCCAAGGTTTCCAGTCTCCCGGAAGATAAAAAACAATTTTACCGCAACCTTGTAAAAAATGCAGTTACGGATAATGAAAAGGCAGCTATACTTTATAACTACCTGCAAAATAATATGCGGTATGTGAGTATACAACTGGGCATTGGTGGCTGGAGGCCTTTCTCTGCAAGTTTTGTTGATGAAAAAAAATATGGGGATTGTAAGGCATTAAGCAATTACTTAAAATCAACCCTTGATGCAGTAGGTATCAAAGCGAACATCATCATTATTTACCGTGATTATGAAGCGAGAGAAGTTGATGAAAAATTTCCGGTGAATGATTTTAACCATGCTATCTTATGCATTCCCCAACCTGCCGATACTGTTTGGCTTGAATGTACCAGTACTACTTTGCCATTTGCCAGCCTGGATGAAACCACTTTAAGCCGTAAAGCAGTGATGATAACCGATGCCGGTGGCGTATTGGTGAATACTCCCTCAAGCAATTACAAAACAAATTCGGAAAGTGTAAAAACCATTATTGAGGTTAATGAAGATGGCGGAGCTAAAGCACAAATGGCTTATACACTTTATGGAGAAGTGAGGGATAAAATGCTGATGCGTTTTCATGATATGAAGGAGGATGAGAAAAAAAGGTTTGTTATAAACAATATGGACCTGAAACAACCCGATGAGCTGGAAATAAATAACTCAAAAAATAAGAGTAACCCGTACGTAGTTAACGTAAAGATGAACTACGAAAAAATATATTCCTTTAATGCGGGCAGTAAGCTGTTTTTTGAATCAAGGCTTTATAATATGTTCGATGAGGATATACCCGAATATGAAAAAAGGATAAGAGACTATTATTTTACTTTTCCTTACCAGGTGATGGATACAACGCTTTACAGGTTCCCCGCAGGATATTCATTAGAGACCATGCCTAAAAACAGGTCTGTGCAATATCCTTTTGCAGCATATAGCAGTAAGTATAGCTGGGATGCCTCAGCACATACACTTACTTCAATAACCGTATTACAGGTAAAAGAGCGGGTTGTTAAAGCTGCTGATTACCCCAGGCTGCTTGATTTTAAAAAGCAGGTAATGGCTGATGTTAATGAAAAAATTGTGATGAAGAAACAGTAATTTATTATATTGCTTTAGATGAAACGTACCGGCAAATTTCTTTTCTTATTATTTTATCTGCTCATCTTCTTTACTGCCACTGCTCAATTCAATTCGCAAAATGATTTTAAATTTAAAACCTATACTGCCAATGATGGCCTGGTACACAATTTCGCAAAAAAAGGCGCACAGGATAGTAAAGGATTTTTATGGATAATCACCCAGCATGGCCTCAGCCGCTTTGACGGCATCAATTTTAAAAACTTTGAACACAGCAATACCGACAGCAGCACGCTCCCGGAAAATGACCTGGAAGATATTGCTATTGACAACAATGATAATATCTGGCTGAGCTATAGATCCGGGCTGTGTTTTTATGATCAGGTAGATCACCGGTTTAAAAAAATAAAGAACAACTCCACCAGCTATGTAATCCTCTTTGATAAAAAACGAAACTGTATCTGGAGTGTGAATTTCACTTCATACACCAGGATCAACTGTGTCACATTATCATCTGAATCCTTTCCGTTTCAGCAACCCGAAACCAGGAATAACGGGAAGATCAATTTTTTGTTATTGGATAGTAAGGACAGGCTTTGGATACCCTATTCCCGTGCCCGTTATCATTGTATTAACCTGGCTTCCGGAAAACAGTATCTTCATAATGAAAGGCTGCAGCCAACTTCTTTTTATGAAGATGATGAAAAAAATATCTGGATGACGGCCTGGCATACAGGTTTTAGAAAAGTGATTACCGGCGACACGATACACAAGTTCCAACTGTATGGCGACCCTTATTTGAGGATCTCTGAAACCCCTTATGAATATATTTCCCAGGCGGTAACACAAAGCAATGCACTGGGCGGGAAAAATATACTATGGGTGGCAAAATATGATGACGGGGTATTCTTATTTGATAAAACAGTTGGCGGCTTTGTAAAACAGTTTTACTATGACGCCAATAATAAGAACGGCATAGCTACAGATTTCAACGAATACATTTTCACTGATAAAGATGATAATATCTGGATTTGTACCTGGCATGGTATTACCAAAGTGAACAAGCAGGAGCAGCAGTTTACGAGCAGAGAACTGCCTGAATTAAAAGACCAGCTTAGCAATTGGGTATCCGGCTTTGTTGATGATCCTTATCAAAAAGATATATTCTGGATGTCGGTTTGCGGGATGGGCCTTGTTAAATATGAAAGATCTTCCAATAAAATACTGCAGCGCCATGGTTTTTATTATGACGATGTCCGGTCAATCCTTACAGGTAATGATCTTAACTATGATTGGCGCTGGACCAATGATCTGTGGAGAGACAGTTATAGCCAGTTATGGTCTACCACTTATGGAGGGCTTTTTAAAATAAAGAACGGTATCGTTTCAAAACTGTTGCTCAAAAATAATGAGGGCTATCCTATTTATCCCCGGCTTTCAAAAGAACTGGGTAAAGGTATCATTTGGGTTGTAGGAAGGGGGGGGATTTTTAAAGTGGATGCCCTAACAAACAATTATTCTTTTATTCCTGACAAGGAAGACAAAACAAATTGGTTCTCTGATGTGGAACAATTAGATAACAACAGGCTTGTATTGTCGAGTGACAGCGGCATAAAAATATTCAACATTGCTACAAACCAGTTTGTTACCTTACAGGAGAATGGCATTGTTTTAAATGCCGCTTCAAGGGCTACCCGTTGCATTGAGCTATTAGAGCGTAAATTATATATTGGAAGTGTGGCAGGCTTAAGGGCCTACGATCTTAGTACTAAAATAAGCACAGTGATCGGCAAAAAAGAAGGCATCGACAAAGTGGATGAATGCCGTTTAAAAACAGACGCCGCTAAAAATCTTTGGATCATAACATCGCATGGACTATTCAGGTATATACCCTCAAAAATGATATTTGAAAAATTTACCACAAATGATGGTATTTACAATTTAAGTGAAGAACCTGCCAATTTTTTTTCATACAACAACCGTTTTCATATTGGCTACCGTATGGCCTTTACCAGTTTTGATCCACTGCAGGTAAACGTCAATGATCAGCCGGTATATCCTGTGATCACCGACATTATCATTAATGGCAAGACCCTGGATATACCATTTGACGGGTCAAAAAAAGATCCGCTACAGCTAAGCCATAAAAAAAATGAGATCATTTTTAATTACACCGCTCCCGATTTCACCAATACGGATAAGATCAGTTTTTGGTACCGGCTAGAAGGCTATGATAAGGATTGGGTGAATGCAGGTGCCCGCAGAACGGTTGGCTATAATAACCTGTTGCCCGGAAATTATACTTTTAAATTAAAGGCAGTCAACAGCAGTGGCCAGGTGAATGAGAACTATGCACAATTTAAATTTCATATTACACCATCAATCTGGCAGCGCTGGTGGTTTTGGCCCCTGGTAACTTTGTTTTTTATCATTGCTGTATTGTTTATAGCCCGAAAAAGAATAATAATTATACGGGAAAAGGAACAGCAAAAAACAGCTTTAAATAAAACTTTGGCAGAGCTTGAAACAAAAATGCTGCGAAGCCAGATGAACCCTCATTTTATTTTTAATTCACTCAACTCTGTACAAAAATATATCTGGGAAAATAAAGAAGAAGACGCAGCAGAATATTTAGCAAGGTTTGCAAAACTCATCAGGGCTATATTGGAAAATTCAAGGAAGGAAACGGTTTCTTTACAGGAAGAAATAAGGGTGATGAAATTATATATTGAGCTGGAACACCGGCGCAGTAATGCCCATTTTGATTATACCATCAGGGTTGATGAAAGCCTGCAACAGGATCATGTACAAATGCCGCCATTGCTGATGCAACCATTCATTGAAAATGCGATCTGGCATGGATTAAATAAAAAACCAACCAAAGGACACCTTGCCGTTTCGGTTATGCAAAAAAATGAACAGTTGGTTTGCATTATTGATGATGACGGCGTGGGGCGACAGCAAAAAAAGTACAGGAATACGGAAGAGAATAAACCGTTAGGACTGGAAATTACCCAACAGCGCATAAACCGGTTGATGGAAACAACCAAACAAAATGCCAGCGTGGTAATTGAAGATAAAACAGAAGCTGGCATGGCTATTGGAACAAGAGTGATCATTAGCTTACCATTACAAACACAATAGTTTATGCTGAAGTGCTACATAATAGATGACGAACAAAATGCAGTTGATGCATTGGCGGCCATGCTTAACAAAAAATTTGTGCAACAGGTAAGAGTTTGCGGCAGCAATATCAAAGCATCAATAGCCATTGAGGAAATTGAAGAATTGCAGCCTGACGTTGTTTTTTTAGATGTGGAGATGCCGGAGATGAATGGGCTTGAATTATTAAAACACTTTCCCCAAAGAAATTTTCATGTGATCTTTACCACGGCCCACGAAAAATATGCGTTGCAGGCATTAAAAGCCGCAGCAACTGACTACCTGGTAAAACCATTATCGCCTCAGGATGTGTATGATGCATTAAAAAAATGCCTGGATAAAGGAGCAACAAAAGATCTGCAAAATCAACCTGGTGTACATAAAATAAGCCTTGCCAGCTCAAACGAATTATTATTTGTGAATACAGATGATATTATACGTGTAGAAGCACAAAATAACTACTCCCATTTTTATTTTGTTAACCGCCCAAAAATAATTGTAAGCAAAACACTAAAAGAATTTGATGACCAGTTAACGCCCCATAATTTTTACCGTGTACATCAATCACATCTTATCAATCTTAATTATGTGGAAGCTGTGCAAAGCAGCGATGGTGATTATGTATTGCTGCAACAGGGCCACAAAGTAGAGATTAGCCGCCGCAAAAAACCTGAATTTTTGCAAAGGATCAAATTGCGGTAATCCCAATTCTCGCCTGTTAATACCGAATTCTTATTAATTGACTCCATGCTCTTATTGGGCTTATAAAGTAGTGAATGCCCGAGTTACTTTAGTGTAATCATATGACAAAAGACATAAACATTGAAATAGAAAGGCAAAATCATGGAGACTGGATAAATATATATATTCCCTATCCATCTGATGAAAAAATGTTTGGCTCATTACAAAATGAGCATGGCGAAATAGTAAAAAAAGTAACCCTTAAGCAGGGCAACAATTCCATTGACATCAGCAGTATCAAAAGCACATCCATCAATTTAAAAGTAGAAACAGCTTACCAAACAATCTTGAAAAAATTAAAACTCAGTATGTGATGAAAAAATTATTTACCGGCATCGCCTTACTCTTTTCAGCCACTGGCTTTGCACAAAATGTGGGCATCGGCGAAACTGCGCCAGCAGATATGAAGCTGCAGGTAAAAAGGGCTGATAGCGCCATTTTGCTTTTGCAAAATTCTACAACAACCGGTATTAATAAAACCGGCATGTTTTTTAAAACCGGTAGCTATTACTCCGGCAGTATAGCTACAATAGGCTCCGGTGCTACTTTCCGCATGGGCCTTTTTACTTATGGAGGCGCTGTGCCATCTGATCTTATTGAAAGGATATCAATTTTGGATGGTGGTAATGTAGGTATCGGCACCACCACACCTGCTGCAAAATTGGACATAAACGGCTCGTTAAGGCTTTCAGGTGGTTCACCGGGGGCAGGTAAATTTTTAATATCTGATAATACAGGTTTTGCCAGTTGGTACGATCTGTCTCCATCATTATTGCCGGCCGGCGCAAGCGGAAATACATTAAGGCATAACGGTACAGGCTGGATAGCAAATAATATCATTTATAACAACGGCACAAATGTGGGCATTGGCACCACAAGCCCGGGATACATATTAGATGTAAATGGCAGAATGCGATTAAGGGATAATGGACCCACAGCAACCCCAGGTATATGGCACAACAAAGCAGATAACACCGAAGCCGCATTTATTGGAATGGTAAACGATAGTACTTATGGTTATTTTGGTAACGGTAATTGGCGGATGGGTTTTGATGTAAAGAATGCCCAAATGGGTATTGGTATTACGGATCCATCAGCACCACTATCATTTGCCAGTACAATTGGTAATAAAATTTCTTTATGGGGCGATGCTACTGGCGGGCATTATGGCTTGGGCATACAGGGTTCGTTAATGCAATTGTATACAAGTGGAAGTAATGCCGATATAGTATTGGGATATGGCTCCAGTAGTGCCTTTACAGAAAATATGAGGGTGAAAGGAAATGGAAATGTGGGTATTGGCACAAATAATCCAAACTCTAAATTAGAAGTAAAAACAGACGGTTATGGGTTCACACACACTGGTGGAAGTGTTGCTGTACAAGTGGGTTCATATATTGACGCTTCGGGAGGGTGGCTTGGCACAAATTCTAATCATCCATTACATTTTTATACAAATAACAGTGCTCAACAAATGACCCTTTTAGCAAATGGAAATGTAGGAATAGGTACCATTGCTCCCGTTATTGGGGGGCTGGTAGTAAATAAAGTAGTAGGAAATACCAATGCTGTTTTCGGCGCAAATACTGCAGGCGTTTCTATACAAAGCAACTACCCCGGTATTGGTTTTAATACCTATTATAATGCAGGTAGCTTTATGATAAGCAGTGGGGGCGCCGGGTATATTGGCGTGGATCCCACAAACAGCAAAATAATTTTATCGAATACCGGCGGCAATGCAGCAGCAGGTGCACCCACTTTCCTGCAGGATAAAATGTGGATTGAATATGATGGAACAGTAAGCCTTGGCAGCAGCAATCTTAATGCAGAAAATGTAAGCCTCGGTAGTGGGTACAAGCTAAAAGTATATGGTAAGATCATTAGTGAAGAAGTAAGGGTGCAATTAAAAGCTGCATGGCCGGATTATGTATTTGAAAATGACTATAAAAAACTTTCGCTGAGCGATCTGGAAAAATTTGTAAAGGAAAACAAGCATCTGCCAAATGTGCCCACAGCAAAAGAAATTGAAAAAGATGGACAACATCTTGGTGAGATACAACTCAAATTGTTGGAAAAAGTTGAAGAGCTAACCCTATATGTTATTGAGTTGAAGAAGGAGATTGACAACCTCAAGAAAAAATAATTACTTAGCAAAAAAAAAGGTTTTCATGAAATTTCAATGGCGAACTTCATTAGTTTTTGGGTATGTTTTCATGCTTTTAATATTTTTCAGCACTAACCTGTATGCTCAAAATCCCCAACTCAGTCAAAGACTTCAGGGTAAGGTTCGTTTAAAAGATATCATGCAGGAAGTTGATGAATATTACCGAAGTATTTTAGGAACCTCATTCAATGCACCGGAAGGAAGTAAAAAAAAGCAAACAGTAAAAGAATACAAGCGTTGGAAAAGATGGGAGTGGTATCATAGTGCAAGGTTAAACCCGGATGGAACTATTGCGGATGCTTCTAAAAAAATATTGGAGGCATTGGATGGTTTTGATAATAATTCTTTTGGAGGAGGTAATGATCCCGGTGACCCCACTTCATTAACCAATAGTGGCGCATGGACAAATATGGGCCCTTCCAGCACCGTAGCAGGCCCTTTAACTTATCTCCAGGGTTTGGGAAGATGCGATAGAATTACTTTTCATCCTACCAATCCACTTGTTTATTATGTATCAACTCCGGCTGGGGGGTTATGGCGTACCACAAATGATGGATCAACCTGGACCAATCTCTCAGATGAATTGCCAACAATGGGTATTTCCGGAATGGTAGTAAGTCATGCAGATCCCAATACCTTGTATATTCTTACCGGGGATGGAGATTCCAATATAGAAAACGGATTAGTAAAAGGATTTGGTTATATACGCTGGAGCCAGGGAGTTTTTAGATCAACAGATGGAGGAAGCACCTGGCAGAAAATGGGTGCGTTCCCTTCGATGCCTGCGTTCTATAGCGGGTTTAAACTGGTGCAAAGTCCTGATGACGCAAACAAGCTCTTAGCGGCTACAAGTGCCGGCCTTTTTAGAACGACCGATGCAGGTTTGTCATGGCAAAATGTATCACCAAGTGGCTTCACCACAGCTATATTTCATGATGTAGAATTTTCGCCTGGTGGTTTTACAACTGCGTATGCTGTAGCAAAGTTACCGGGGGGTTCCTATTTTTGCAGGGGAAATACTGCTTTAGATTTTACCAGAACCGTAACTAATGGGTTACCGGGAAGTAATGCCATATTTACCAATAATAGTGTAATTCGCTATGCTATCGGGGTATCTAATGCAGATCCTGAACTTGTTGTTTTGCTTGCAGGCCCCAGTGTTGACAGCACAGGTTTCCAGGGAATTTTTGTTTCTACAAGCGGCGGAGCAGCTTTTGTTCCCAAAGCCAACACGCCTAACATATTGGGAGGAGCTGTTAATGGATTAAGTACAGGAGACCAGTCCGAATATGACCACTGCGTTGCCGTAGCTCCCAATGATGCTGCAAAGATCGTAACAGGTGGTTTGTGTGTATGGCGTTCAGATAATGGGGGAACTTCCTTATCTGCCATATCAAAATATTTTGAAGGAACAGTAGGTACAATGGGATATATCCATCCTGATGTGCATGATGTATCTTATAACCCGCTTAATAATTATTTATATGCATGTACGGATGGGGGTGTTTATAAAAGTATTGATCATGGAGCTACCTGGACGAATATATCATCAGGATTAATTGTTACACAATATTATCATTTAGCAGGGATTACCAGTGATGTAAATAAATTATTGGGAGGCGCACAGGACAATGGAACCATGTACAGAAAAACAAACAGCTCGCAATATACACACATACGGGGTGCCGATGGTCACCGCACTTCAATCAATTCCACTAATTCCAATATAATTTATTGGACAGAAAACGAAACCATTTACAGAAGTAATGATGCTGCAGTTGCTAACAGAAACAATATTATGCCGGTTGCTACCAATGCTTTTTATCCTGCGTTCAGGTTAAATCCATCCAATCAATCAAAAGTATATATCGGTACCGGGCATAAACACACAGGCAATCAAAAATGGGTTTTTTATCATTCAGATGA
>JBDSGK010000246.1:0-20533 GCA_039919015.1 Ferruginibacter sp. | reverse complement strand
ACCTTACTAAAAGTTATTATAACTGGAATGCACCTGCTGCCTTTACTACATCCTTATTAAAAATGACGATAGGAGCAAACCAGTTCATCAGCGATACATTTGTTATTGCCGCAAGAACCACAACAGGCGTTGGATTTAATTGTCCTGATTCATTTTTGTTTTACTGGAATAAACTGCCAACCGTAAATACCTACCGCCTCTATAAATTAGGCAGCAGGTATATGGAACCCTTGCTTGTAACAACAGACAGCTTTGTTGTGTTGCAGAAAAATGTAAACCCATCTCTTCACTATGCAGTGGCACCGGTGATAGCAGGAAGGGAAGGAGTAAGAAGCTATACCATTGATTACACGGTTCAGGGTGTTGCTTGTTATATCCGCTCTTTCTTTGCAGTGTTGGTGAATAATACCGCAGCTATATCACTTTCCTTAGGTACTTTATATAATATCAATAGTATTGTGCTTGAAAAATTTGACGGTACCGGTTTCAGGCCCATACAGCAGTTAACAAACAATACAAACCTGCTCGTTAATTTTACAGATAATAACCTTAGCAAAGGATTGAATATTTACCGCATTAAACTTGAACTGGCGGGTGGCGGTGTGGTGTATTCACTTGAAGAATCTGTATTTTATTTCCAGGGTTCAAATTATGTGGTATATCCAAACCCGGCCAGGCAATATGCCGATATCTATATTGCGCAGGAATTGGTAGATTATGCGATCATGCAGGTATTTAATACGGCGGGTGTAAAGGTTTTTGAAAAACAACTGGATGACAGGATCAATATTATTCCTGCCGGAAAACTAAGCAAAGGGTTTTATTTTATACACTTCACCAATAATGGCAACCTGAAACAAACACTGAAACTTGTTGTTCATTAAACAGGCTAGTGTTATTCCCGAACAAAGGCTGAATTTTTAAAAGTCAACTTCTATACCCGTACTGAAACTATACGTATCTTTAGGTACGCCTGCAGGTGGTGATGCATCATATGCGTAATTCCATTTGATCACTACGGCTATTCTTTTACTTGCGGATATCTTACATATACTTTGGTTCAGCAACCTGTAATTGCCTATATCAAACAATACCGGCTGGTAATACGTGGTGCTGGTAAATTCTGTTTGCTTATTAGGTACAAAAGTAAACGAAACATAATTGCTTAAGCGCCAGTCACGGATCAGTTGCGGGTTGTCTTTCTCTCTTTCTATTTCGTACATCGGCAGGGAGCCGGCATATAACCTTATTTTTTGTTTACCCAGTACCTTAAACCTTGGACCTGCCCCAACCAGGTACCTGAATTGTATTTTGGTTATCAAATTTTTCTGTAACTGTGTAAATGCTTCCAGCCTCAACACATTGCTGAGTTTATAGTTGTAGCGGAAATGAACAAAGCTCTGATCAACAAAAGCCTGCTTATCGCCTTTTAAAAAACCATAACCGCCTAATAACAGGTAAAGGCTTTTCTGCGATTTATATTGCAGGTGCGCATTTGCATTTACTGAATATACTTTCTGACTATTGCTGGTAATTGAAAAATTTCCGCCGGCAGTTCCTGCCCAACCGGTTGTATCTGTCTGGTAGCGCTGGGTTTCCATGTTCACGATCTGGCCGGCAGTTTGTTTTACTGCGGTGAGAGTAATGACATACATCAATAATGGCAGGCAACATTTTCTCATTCCCGTGCAGGTAATTTTGCGGTACAATATAAATTGCATTTTTCAATATGTTGCATGAAGGGAAATTTATTTTTAGTAAAGGGCATTTATGTTTGCCGGAGTAATCGGTAAAAGTATAGTTGTCATCAACAATTAATTACTTTTGAATGAAAGAACACAATTAATGAGTAACGATAACGTAACCCCCAAAGTAAAATTTAGTGCTTACCAGGTTTTAGTGATCATTTTATTGGCCCTTACCCAATTTACCGTAGTGCTTGATTTTATGGTCATGTCGCCCCTGGGTGATATGCTGATGAAATCCATGGAGCTTACTACTTCCCAATTTGGCTTTGCAGTTTCTGCCTATGCATTCAGTGCAGGGGTTTCGGGCTTATTGACTGCAGGGTTTGCAGATCGCTTTGACCGTAAGAAATTATTGCTGTTCTTTTATATTGGGTTTGTAGCCGGTACTTTATTCTGTGGTTTAGCCAATTCTTATCCCTTGCTGATTGCAGCAAGAATTATAACGGGGTTATTTGGTGGTGTGATCGGATCCATTTCATTGGCTATCGTTGCCGACCTTTTTCCACTGCAGCAACGCGGACGTGCCATGGGTTTTATGCAAATGGGTTTTGGGGCAAGCCAGGTATTGGGTATTCCGATCAGCCTGTATTTTGCCAATGCGTGGGGATGGCAATCACCGTTCATTATGATCGTGGGTTTGGCTACCATCATTTGGTTAACCGTAATATTCAAATTGCAACCCATTACAAAGCACCTTGAACTAAAAAGTGAAAAGACAGCCATCACACACCTCTGGCATACCATCCGGCTGCGTGATTACCGCATTGGGTTTCTAACAACCGCACTCATGTCGCTTGGTGGTTTTATGATGATGCCCTGGGGCAGTGCCTTTGCTGTAAATAACCTGGGTGTTTCTTATGCAAGGCTTCCTGTTTTGTTTATGGTTGGGGGAGTAGCTTCCCTGGTCATCATGCCATTGGTTGGTAAACTGAGTGACAGGATAGATAAGTTTAAAATATTTACCATCGCAGCGATATGGATGATGATCGTTGTAGTGATCTATACCAACCTGGTTCCCGTGCATTTTGCGATCATTATCATGATGAATATCCTGATGATGATCGGCATCATGAGCAGGATGGTACCAGCCATGGCACTTGTCTCGGCACTGCCTCAAATGCAGGACCGGGGCGCTTTTATGAGTATCAATTCATCTTTACAACAAATTGCGGGAGGTATTGCTGCTGCCATTGGCGGAATGATCGTGGTGCAAAAAACAAAGATGAGCCCCCTGCAACATTATGATACGCTGGGGTATGTTATTGCAGGAATAATCATTTTAAATATCATTATGGTTTACCGGGTAAGTAAAATAATCAAAGCCCGGCAACATGTGGCTAAACTTTAATCACTGATTCAAATATTTTTTATGAACAAAGGCACCCGTTATTCCAGGCTTTTCTTTTTAACAGCTTCGTTCTTGCTGCAGTTCTTTTTATTTAAAAATTTATATGCACAGGACAGTACTCAGCAAATAGAAAAGGGAAGAAAAAATGCAGTCACACAAATTGGTAAGCCTTATGTGATCCTTATTTCAGCAGATGGCTTTCGTTATGACTATGCAGACAAATACAATGCTGTGAATTTATTAAGACTCCGTCGCAGGGGGGTAAAAGCAAAAAGTATGATACCTTCTTTTCCAAGTGTAACTTTCCCCAATCATTATACCATTGCTACCGGTATGTATCCATCGCATCATGGTTTGGTATATAACCAGTTTTACGACAGGAAAAGAAAAGCAACTTACAGTATCAACGATCGCAAATCTGTTGAAGATGGCACCTGGTATGGAGGAACACCCCTTTGGGTTTTGGCAGAGCAGCAGGGTATGTTAAGTGCATCTTATTTTTTTGTAGGAACAGAGGCTGCTATACAGAATACTTATCCCAGCTATTGGTATACATTCGGAGATAGTATCGATATTAATTACCGCATTGATCAACTGGTCAACTGGTTAAAACTCCCGGAAGATGTACGCCCGCATTTAATTACTTTTTATATCAGCAATGTAGATCATGACGGTCATATGTACGGCCCCGATGCACCCCAAACTGAAGCTGCAGTGCAGTTTGTGGATAAAGCGATCGGCAGTATGACAGAAAAAGTAAATGCATTGGGATTACCGGTGAACTTTATTTTTTTAGCCGATCATGGGATGGCTGCAGTGGATACCATAACCCGTATCAATATTTCCACGATGATCGATACTGCCCGTTTTATCATGCGGGGAGGCGGCACCAGTTTACATTTGTATGCAAAGGATGCTGCTGATATTTTGCCTGTCTACGAAGCCTTAAAAAAGAGAGAAAACCTTTTTACGGTTTACCTGCGTGAGGATATACCAACCAAATGGCATTACAATAAAACGGATGACCTGTTCGACCGCATCGGCGATATTTTTGTGGCACCCTCATACCCGCATGTGTTAAGCGGTTATACAAACCGTATTTCACCAGGGGCACATGGCTTTGATCCTGCCATAAAAAAAATGCACGCAAGTTTTTATGCCTGGGGCCCGCAGATCAAAAAAGGAAAAACAATCCGGTCTTTTGAGAACATACATGTGTATCCTTTGATCTGCCAATTGCTTGGACTTACTTATACGCATAAAATTGATGGGGACCCTGCAGTGCTGGAAAAGATCATACGGTAATATGCTCCTGGTTACACTTTAGGGTTCACAGGATAAAAATCTTTTTAAATTATCATTCCACCGGCAACGCTTCTTCCTTGTCTCCAAAAACAAAATGATTGAACCATTGCCAGTTGTGCCATACGGCAGCCAGCCGCTCTTTAGGCTTATTGATACCATGCCCGAAACCTTTATAAACAATGAGTCTTGAAGTAATACCCCTGTCCTGCAATCCACGATAAAGTTCATAAGCATTGGGAATAGGCACCCGTTTATCAAATTCGCCGTGTTGTATCAGGGTTGGAGTAGAAGCTTTATTAATATTGGTCATGGGTGAGGTCTTTAAATAAATATTCATATCAGTCCATGGTGTTGCCTGCAGGTATTGGCGGGTAAAAGGTGTGATATCGGTATTCACATAATAAGTTACCCAATTGGAGATGCCAGCGCCCACCGAAATGGCTTTGAACATATTGGTATTTGTGGTAAGAAATGCCGAGATATAACCTCCCTGGCTCCAGCCCATGCAACCCATACGGGATGTGTCGATCAGGTTTTTGCTGTTGAGGTATTCTACGCCACTTACAACATCCCACATATCGCCTACGCCAAGGTTATTTACATTCAAAGTGCGGAATTTTTCTCCATATCCTGTGCTACCGCGATAATTTACCCGAAGCACCAGTGCCCCTTTCTCGGTCCATTGCATGATAGGGTATACATAAGTTGGTACAGGATCAGGAAGATCAATAGCTGTAGGCCCGCCGTGAATAACAACCAGCAAGGGATATTTTTTATTGGGGTCATAATTGCGGGGCTTCAATAAAATGCCTTCGATCATTTCCCCATCTGTACTTTTCCATTGAATGATCTCATTCACCGGCGTGTTCCACCCCTTTATTTGTGCATTGTTATTGCTGATCTGTTTTAAGGGTTGACCCAGCTTCCAGAGGTAAATTTCATTCAGACTTCCGTGGTTAGCCCCGGATACAGCAATGGCATCAGCGCTTTTGCTGAAAGTCATGGCTCCCGGCAGGTCTAAAGCAATGGCAACAACTTTGGTTGATCCCGTTTTCACATCAACGCTATATAATTTTCGTTTTGTTTTTTCAAAAGCACTGAGAAACAAACCCGACCTGTTCCAACCGGCAACGGCCTTATTTTCATCAATATCTTTTGCGATCTCCACACTGGTTTTTGTTTTCAGGTCATAAATGAATAAACGGTTGTTCTTAAAAAAATCAGTGATCGAATCATTCACGGAGCTTCCATAAACAAATGCAGTTCCATCAGGGTTCCACCTGTTAAAGAAATCACCCGTAGGGTTGCTTATTATTGTTGTCATCTTTTTTGTATCCGCATCTATCAGTACAATGTCTGCACTGATGCCTGAAAGAATAAGCGGGTTGGCCTGCCTGTTAAAAGCAATTTGTTTTCCATCGGGGCTCCAGGAAAAACCTGACACTGTAAAATTTCCTTCAGTCATTTGTTTAGCCACCGGCAATGAAAAACATTCCGGAGCTTTTTCATTTGTTTTTGTAGAATCTTTTTTTGTAGAATAACATGGCAGTTGCCCTGCAAGAAAAACAGAATCATAATTAAAGTTGAGCAGCCACAAATGGTTTTGTTTATATTCTTCTCCTTCCACAGCAAATGCACCAAAACGATCTTTTGTTGCCTTTTCCGGTTTGCTGTCGGTTTGAGGCTTGCTGTAAACGATCCGGGTTCCGTCGGGACTCCAGTCATAACTGCTGATCCCATCTGCATCATTGGTAACAGCTATGGCTTCTCCGCCCATTATTGAAATGATATACAGTTGTGTCTTTTCTTCACGTTTAGCCAGGAAACTTACATATTTTCCATCCAGCGTAAAGGCTGCATTGGTACTGCCGGACTTGTTTGTCCGGGTTAATTGCAGGGGAGATTCACCATCCCTGGCCATCCAGAGCTCAGTATCGTAGGCATTGTTGGCCCAATCTGTACTGGTGATCGTATATACGATCGTTTTACCATCGGGAGAAATGATTGGGCTGCCAACTCCTTTCAGGCTTATCCATTTTTCAAAAGAAACAGAAGCATTCTTTTGTGCAAACAATGTAAGATTTGCAAAAACAAGGATAGCAAGTAATATATTTTTCATTTTGCTGATTTAGTACATTTAAAACTACTATAAAAACATGCATCTTTTAGTTATATTTAGATAATTACTGCTAAAATAATTTTTACAAATCAAACTGTTTGCAATGAGGTTACTTAATATACTATTGCTGGTATTCATGTTATCTCTTCCTTTCAATAAGATCTGCTCGCAAACACATTTGACATTAATACTAAAGACCGACCAGCCAATTGACAGTGCTTTTATTGGCCATTTTACCAATAAGGAGTTCTTTGCAATTCCTTATAAGGATACCATTGAATTGGATTTTAAGATCAATAAAACAGATTTTTATCATGTCAATTATTGGAAAAATGAGAAGCTCTATAATGCAAAATTATATTTAGACACAGGTAGCATAACTGTATATATGAAAATTGAAAATGGTAAACTTGTAGTTGATGAGGTGAAGGGTTCACCAACAGCGGAAAGGGTTAAGATCTGGAAAATTAAATATGCTGAAGTGGTTCGAAAAAAAGACGCTGTTTTGCTGGATTCCTTTCTTTTAAAAACCTACGAAGAGCATCTTGATAACATGTTTTCTTTCAGTATAGGAACGAGATACCTGGACATACATCAAAACAACAAGCTGAAGCTTTATGCATTATTACCCCTTATAGAGAGACAGGGGGATGAACTGAGAACACATTTTGGGTTTTCTTCCTTGAATGACCGGCTGCAGGGAATTATAAAGAACAATATGATCACCGTTTCGGATTTTGAAGTCATTGATGCAGGAAACAGGACTGTACATATAGCTGCAATGAATGAAGATCTTATTATCCTTGATTTTTGGTTTGTGGGCTGCATTCCCTGTATGGCAGATCATGCAAGGATCAAAACACTTCTTCCTTTTTTGAAACAAAAAAACACTGCTTTGATCAGTATCTCAAATGATGAGTCTTACGGGAACTGGAAAGATTATTTGGCAAAACATAATTATTCCTGGCTTAATTACAAGAAGCCTCCCGGCAACAAAAATATCCTAAGCCAGTTAGGCATCAGTACTTATCCAACTTATATTCTTTTGAGCAAGACCGGCAAAATTATATACAGCACCTATTTATTGGATGAGGTAATAAAACAGTTGCACTAAACTGATACGATTGGTACGTTGTAAATGAGAAAATAAATATAAGTATGAAGGCAGTACAATGGAACGAAATAAAAAAAAATAAACCGGCCATATTTGACTGGCTGGTATTTTTATGCAGTATATCACTTGGCTTTATTTTTCCTTCATTAAAAGATCTTGTTACGTCGCCCTCATTTTCTAACTGGATGCTTGCTGGGCTTATTCTTTATATTGCCGGTATATTGCTAAAGCACCAGCCCCTTTATTATCGCCTTACACTGTCCGGCAATAAGCCCAAAGGAATATCTTATCTTTTATTTCTTATTATCGGCCATTGGATAATTATGTTGGCGGCGATCATATTTGCCGAAGGAGCATTCCGGAAAATAATAGGGATGACAGCAGTGTCGGCAGGGAGTTCAACGGGCATCAAGACCTTTATTACAATTGTTATAGCTGCTTTTATAACATGGCTCACTTACAGGCCCGGGCGCAAAAGCAGCAAGCCGTTATCTGAAAAATATTTGTTTGCCAGAGAATTGGTAGCTGATATATTGCTGGTCGGTGGGGTAGTGATGCTGTCTTTTGTATTCTGGGAAAAGAGTTTACTACCTGCCTTTACCTATGCGCCAATGAAAAGTATTGGCGATATATGTATTCGTATTATACTTTTTTCTTTAGCTTATATATTGTTTTACCTGCCCCTGCGCTACCTGTATTTAATTGAAGATCATTCCGGGAGGCAGGTCTGGAAACGGTTATCCCTGATCATTATTTTATTACTTGTACGGGCATTATTCCTGGCATTTGGTTTTTGAGCAGGACTAAATACAAAGATCATTCGTTTGTAAATTCATAGGCAGTAAATAGCTGTGCCCATGGTTGCCTTAGAGTAGCAGGATCTTATTTTCCACTAACACAAATACGGTGTCTCCCTTTCGCGGTTTAATGGTATGCACCCCTGTGAACCTGCCAAATGCGGGTAGTACCCCATAGGTTTTAGTAAAATAAAAGCACGGGAATTTTAAGGATTGCCTGGCATTGCCATGAATGGTTACGGCCGGGTGTATATGGCCGCTGAATGTATAGCAGTCATCCCCACTCTTAAATTCGGCCTTGTCATGCGTAAAAATGAATGGCCCGCTTTGCCATTGATGTTTTATGCAGGTGATTTTCGCTTTTTCATACCAATCTTCACCTAAAATATCATGGTTCCCAATGATAAGTTTGATATTGAGCTGTGCAAAATCATTTCTCCATTTTAAAAACCATTCCATTTCTTTATTGGCATGACTGTGAAAAAGATCGCCAACTATGATCAGTTGTTCTGCTTTAAAATATTGTACCTCAGCAATAAGCCTTTGCATGTCTTCTTTAAAAACGGTTTGCGGTACCGCAATGCCATGCTTGCGAAAGTGGCCTGTCTTGCCAAAATGCAGATCGGAGAGGATCAGTGCTTTTTTTTCTTCCCAAAAAATGCACCTGCCGGCTGAAAGCAGAAAGCTGTTATTTAGGATCGTGTGCTTGATAAAACCAATCATGGAACGCAAAGATAACAAGGGATACTGGATGCTGGATCCTTGATACTGGATGCTGCTCAATATTTTAAAGTTTTTCAATCCACATGCTTTTATCCAGTATCAAGTATCTGTGTTCTCCCTCAGCTATCTTTCTCCAACTGCTCCTGCATCTTCCTTATCCTGTCTTCCAGTTTTTCAGAAGAGAGTGTTTCCCGCATGCTATCAACTTTTATAGGAAAACAAAAAGGTGTAAGCCGTTGCGGGAATCTGATGATGATCTCCCCGGCCTGTATCCGTTCAAGCATATTCCTTAATCTTTCTTCTTCCATCTGTTGTTCCATCACTTCTGCATAAGCCTGCCTTATTAATAAATTACCCGGGTCATATTCAGTGAACACATTAAAAAGCAGGGAAGCGGAATTTTGTAAATGGCGGGCTTTTACTTTTTCGCCCGGAAAGCCCTGGAAGATGAGACCGCCGATCACGCTGATGTCCCTGAACTTACGCCGGGCCATTTCCGTTGAATTTACACTTTGCTGTATATCGGCAAATAAATTATCTGTTGAAAATAATTCATACACATTGCTGTCATCAACCGGTATGGGTTGGTCACTCAGTAATTCAAATCCATAGTCATTCATGGCGAATGAAAAAGTAATGGGTGTTATTTTACTGATGCGCCAGGCCAATATGGCTGCCATGGATTCATGCACCAGCCTGCCTTCAAAAGGATAAACAAAAAGATGAAACCCATCTTTTGTTTCTATATGTTCAATTAATAATTGATCTTGTTTGGGTAGATGGGACAATTCTTTTTGCAGATTGAGCAGGGGAGCAAGTACCTGTATCTCTTCGGCTTTATTTTTATTGCTCTCATCCGATGCTTCATCCAGTTTTTTCCGCAGCATCATACCCAGGTTTGCTGATAGTGGCATGCGGCCGCCCTGCCAGCTTGGTATGATGGTTTTTTTTGCATTCGACTTCCGCACCATCGCCGTCATATCTTTTATAGCAACAAACTCCAGGTTACGGCCGGATAAAGTAAATACATCCCCGGGCAAAAGCCTTGCTATGAACCATTCTTCAATGACCCCGATATAACCACCACTTAAAAATTTTACTTTCATCATCGCATCACTCACAATGGTACCGATATGCATACGGTGGCGCATGGCAATGCGGCGGTCATTTATTTTATACAGGCCATCAATTATTTCTACTTTTTTATAATCATCATAAGCTTTTAATGCATTGCCGCCTTCGGTAATAAAATGTAACATCGCTGCCCATTCATCATTTGTTATTGCTGCATAACAGTAAGTCGTTCTCACTTCTTCAAAAATCACACCCGGTAAAAAGCCATCGCTGATGGCCAACGTAGATAAATATTGTATCAGCACATCAAAACACAGTAACCGCGGTACTTTGCTTTCGATGATATTCTCCTGCATAGCCTGCTTTAATGCTGCTGCTTCCATTAGTTCCAGCGAATGCGTTGGTAAAAAATGGATATGACTTACGGAACCGGGTTGGTGGCCGCTGCGTCCTGCCCTTTGTAAAAAACGGGCTACACCTTTAGGACTGCCAACCTGTATCACTGTTTCCACCGGGCGAAAATCAACACCCAGGTCAAGACTGGCCGTACATATTACCGCTTTTAATTTTCCTTCGTGCAAGGCATCTTCCACCCAAAGCCGCAGGGCCTGTTCAATGCTTCCGTGATGCAGGGCTATAACCCCTGCAAGTTCAGGTTCCACCTCCAGCAATGACTGGTACCATCTTTCACTCATGCCCCGGGTATTGATGAAAATAAGTGTGGTGCGGCTGCCGGCAATAATGGGTAATACTTTTTCGATCAGTTTTAAACCCAGGTGACCGGCCCAGGGATATTTTTCAATCTCATCAGGATAAATGGAATGCACTTCTATCTTCTTATTCACTTTTGCTATTATGATAACACCTTCTTCATTGAGCGGCGCAAGCAAAACTTCCTTTGCCTGATCAAGGTTCCCGATGGTTGCAGATATTCCCCAGAGTAAAACTTTTTGTTTTTTATTTTTCCTGGGCAGGTGTACAATTCTTGAAATGGCCAGTTCAACCTGTACACCTCTTTTGCTGCCGAGTAATTCATGCCATTCATCTACTGCAATAATTTTTAAATGTTCAAAAACAGCTGGATAATCTTTTTGTGCAAGCAGGAGGTGCAGACTTTCCGGTGTAATGATCAGCACTTCCGGCATTTTTCTTTTTTGTTTTTGCCTGTCACTGATACTGGTATCCCCATTGCGTACACCAATCTGCCATTTCAGATCGAGTTCAAAGATCACTTCTTCCATGGCACGGCCAATATCTTTGGCCAATGCTTTTAAAGGCGTTATCCATATTAACTGTAGCCCGTTATTCTTTTGGGTTTGATAAGTGGTGGGGTTGTTATTTATAAAATCAATGACAGCACCAAGGAAAACAGAATAGGTTTTACCAAAACCGGTAGGAGCATTTACGAGACCGCTATTTTTACGCAATATTTCCTGCCAGGTTTGTTGCTGGAATAAAAATGGCTGTCTACCTTTTTGTAGTAGCCAGTCGGTGATTATTTTATATCCTGTTGTTGATTGAAGTTTCAATGATAACCTAAGTTAATCCGATTTTTGTTCTTTCCGATTGTTTCGGGTAAGCTGCAATGATGATGCTCTGAAAACTATAGCTGGTATCTATATTTTCGTGCTCAGAATTTCTCGACTTCGCTCAGTGCTCAAAAGGAAAGGAAAAATTATTTTTTTTATTCCACATAACCTTCAATTACCTTTCTAAATCTATCAATCGTTTTTTTTGTTGATGAATTAAGCTGGTTATAGTCCAATTTATTTAATTCTTTCGCATCATTTTTTAGGTTATAAATCCTGCCATCTTTGTACAGTTTCCAATTTTCGTTTTGTACCCATGTTCCGCTGATGAAATTACCCCATTTTGGATCATAATAACAATATATCCATTCCCTGTTTTTTCCAATACCTCTATTTGTTAATTGCTTATAAAAACTAGTGCCATCTGCAATAAACCCTTTTGGAATTTTCATTTTGCTTAATTCTAAAAAGGTAGGAAGAAAATCGGTGAAGTCTACCAGGTTATTATTAATCTCACCTGGTTTAATTACGCCAAGCCAATAAGCTATCATGGGAACATGTGTTCCATTATTTGTTGTAAAACCTTTATCTCCCCGAACGGCGATACCATTTTGGTAAGATATTATTTTGTTGCTGGTGCCATTATCACCTACAAAAATGATCAATGTACGTTTTTCAATGCCTGCCTCACGTACTTTGTTAATAAGCTGACCAACAAGTTTGTCCATATAATTAATCATGTAAGGGAAGTAGGCAGTATCACTACCACGTTTGGAAACATCAAAATCCTTATAAGCTGCCATACCTGGAGTAGGTTGAAAGGGATCATGGGGCAAAACCATTGGATAGTATAAAAAAAATGGTTGATCACGATGTTCGGTAATAAAAGCCTCGGCATATTTTTGTAAAACATCAGGCCCGTATTCATTTTTATATTCTCTTGTTCCTGCTGAAGTATTGATAACAGGGTCTTTATAACGGGAACCCGCTCCATATAAAAACCAGGCAGCATACTCATCAAAGCCAGCTTCCAGGCATGTGCTTCCTTTCAAAGTAGAATCCGGTTTTGGATTTGCTGAATTTGGTCCGGGTCCCATTCCATTCAACTGCCACTTGCCAAAAACTCCGGTTGCATATCCATTTGATTTCAATAAATGAGCAAAGGTTGTTTCGCCTGCAGGCAAAAAACCAAAGGCTTTGTAGTTACGAAAATTATATTTTCCCGTCATTAAATGAAGCCGGGTTGGTGTACATAATGGCGTGGCATATGCCTGGTTAAAACGCATTCCATTAGCAGCCAATAAATCCAAATTCGGTGTTTTATAACTTGAGCCTCCGTAACTACCCAAAGTTTCTACTCCCAGATCATCAGCAAGGATAAGTATTATGTTAGGCTTTGTTTGATCGTTAGTATTAGCTTTCTGAGCATTGGATGACTGAAGAATAATCAGAAAAAAAACTAAAAACGTTATTCTGAATGGATAGCTTTTATTGGTGAACATTTATTATGATTTTAATATGATTGTGATATATTATAAAATATTAGGTCATTGATAAATTAAAACGCATTGATTAAAATTTCAGCTTTCGTTTGTCTTTACAATTTAAAAATAATTTATTACTAAATCCAAACAAATAAAAAACGCCTGCGCCTTCGTGGTTCAGGAAACGGGGCGAAGTGTTTGGGGTAGCAGTTTAATACCTGTGTATTTGAAATATGGATTGTTATCAATTTTGTCCCATAATTTCTTCTACACATATTCTACAACCATTCGACGCTGAGCTTTTTTCCTTGCAATGGCTCGTGGCTAACAAACCACTTCTCTACAATCTTCGCTTCAATTAAAGCCTAATAAAGATATTTCGTACAAGAGTGCGACGCCAACGAAGCTTAATAGTACCGCCAAAGCTTAGTACCTAATAACCTTCCATCCCAACGTAATTACTGTTCAAATTCCCCCTTTTTAACCTACTTTGCTCCCTTAAAAAGAGCGTGAACGTACATGAAGAACATCAGAAATTTTTGCATCATTGCACATATTGACCATGGTAAAAGTACCCTTGCCGCCAGGTTCCCACTTCCCCGGTTTGTGACAGTTCAATGTCTTTATTTTTTCGTTTCGTGAACATAAGAAACCCACGGCTGTTTTTAAACAAATAGAACTTTACATGCTATTTGCAAAATGTTTACATTTGTCTTAAAACAAAGCGATGGGTTTAACGTACGCTACAATAGAATTAATTAATCAATACGATGAATACAAACACCAGGATGGCGAATTAGATGCAAGCCAGATTCGAAGGTGGAGCGGAGAAATGATGATAGATACAGGTGCGATAAGATTGGCCATCAACGAAGAGATAAAAAATAAACTGGGCTTGCGTAAAGGTACAATGACTAATATAACCCTTGCCGATGGTTCAATATCTCAAATAGAAATGGTAGGCGGTGTAAAAATCAGATTTGGCGATAGAATCTGTTACACCGGCGCATTCGTATTGCCTCAAAATACAGAACCATTAATGGGCTGTATTCCATTAGAAGAAATGGATTTAGTTGTAATTACATCCGAAAACAGACTGGAATACAATCCCAAACATCCCGATGGAGCATTGTTTTCGCTAAAATAATCATCAAAGACTTCTGAAGGTTTGAAAACTTTGAAAGTCTTTTAAACTAATCCGCTTTCATCTGTACAAATCCATGTCTCCAGTCTTTCATCCCTGTTCAAATTCCCGCTTTTTAACCTACTTTTGCCCCCTTAAAAAGAGCGTGAACGTACATGAAGAACATCAGAAATTTTTGCATCATTGCACATATTGACCATGGCAAGAGTACCCTTGCCGACCGTTTACTGGAATTTACCAATACCATTGGCGAGCGTGATATGCAGGCACAGGTACTGGACGATATGGATCTTGAAAGGGAAAAAGGTATCACCATTAAGAGCCATGCTATACAAATAAACTATCACTGGAAAGGCACCGAATATGTGCTCAACCTGATCGATACTCCGGGCCACGTGGATTTTAGTTATGAAGTGAGCCGTGCACTGGCTGCATGCGAAGGCGCACTGCTTTTAGTGGACGCCAGCCAGGGTATTCAAGCTCAGACTATCAGTAACTTATATCTCGCAATTGAAAATAATTTAGAGATCATCCCGGTGATCAACAAGATCGATATGGACGGTGCTATGATACCGGAAGTAACCGACCAGATCGTGGAACTGATCGGCTGCAAGCCCGAAGATATCCTGTTGGCCAGCGGTAAAAGCGGTATTGGTATTGAAGAAATATTGACCGCCATCATTGACCGTATCCCTGCTCCCAAGGGTGATCCAAATGCCCCTTTACAAGCACTGATATTTGACAGTGTGTACAATAGTTTTCGCGGTATCATTGTGTACTACCGGGTTTTTAACGGCACGCTTAAAAAGAATGACAAGATCAAGTTCAGCAATACCGGACTGGAATATGGCGCCGACGAAGTAGGGATCTTAAAATTTGGAATGAGTGCCCGGAATGAAGTTGCGGCAGGAGATGTGGGCTATATCATTACCGGTATCAAGAACGCCAAGGAAGTAAAAGTGGGAGATACCATCACCACAACAGTGAATGGTTCTTCTGAAGCCATACAGGGTTTTGAAGACGTGAAGCCAATGGTATTTGCGGGTATCTTCCCGGTGGAGACGGATGCATTTGAAGAATTGCGTGATTGTATGGACAAACTGCAACTGAATGATGCATCGCTTACATTTGAACTGGAAACATCACAGGCCCTGGGCTTTGGTTTTCGCTGCGGATTTTTAGGTATGCTGCACATGGAGATCATCCAGGAGCGCCTGGAAAGGGAATACAATCAAACCGTGATCACCACCGTACCCAACGTAAGCTTTATTGCAACAACCGTAAGGCAGGAAGTAATCAAGATCAACAACCCAACCGAAATGCCTGATCCAACCAGGATCGATCATATTGATGAACCCTTTATTAAAGCACAGATCATTACCAAGCCGGAATACATCGGCAATATCATGACGCTTTGTATCACCAAGCGTGGTATTCTTACACACCAGCATTATTTAACACCAACCCGTGTGGAGCTGAGTTTTGAAATGCCATTGACCGAGATCGTTTTTGATTTCTACGATAAACTGAAAAGCATGACCCGTGGTTACGCATCATTTGATTATCATCCTTTAGAATACCGCCCAAGTGATATTGTGAAGATGGATATTTTATTGAATGGTGAAAAAGTGGATGCGCTTAGTGCATTGATACACCGCGGACGTGCGCATGAGTTTGGCCGCAAACTTTGCGAAAAACTAAAAGAATTGTTGCCCAAACAACAGTTTCAGATAGCGATACAGGCTGCCATTGGCGCCAAAGTTGTTGCCCGGGAAAACATCAGCGCCATGCGTAAGGATGTTACTGCCAAATGTTATGGTGGTGATATAAGCCGTAAAAGAAAACTTTTAGAGAAACAGAAAGAAGGTAAGAAGCGGATGAAGCAGATCGGTAATGTGGAAGTACCGCAGGAAGCGTTTTTGGCGGTGTTGAAACTTAACGATTAAACCCCTCCAGCCCCCTCTAGAACTTCGTTCGTTCCCTTAGCAGGGAACCCCCAAGGGGGAGGAAATCCTGGAGATATAAGCGAAGATAGGTACGACGATTATCGTTAAAAACTGAAGTTAAATAAGAAACGAAATCAACCTCCCTCTCCTCAAGGAGGGGGTTGGGGTGAGGTCAACTGCTCAACTTGAATAATGAACATAAATAAATTCTTGCCTTCTGAAAGTTATACTTTGACAACTAAATTGTCTGTTGACCAAGTGAGAGCACGTATTCAGGATATTACAGGCCCCAAGCTAGATCTAGGATTTTTTACATCCCCAAAAAATAATTCTCTTAAGCCTTATGAAGGTTCAATTTCAGGTAATTCATTTAATATCAGCAGAGTTATCAATTACGGAAACTCATTTTTACCAGTAATAACAGGTGCCATTTCAAGTTATGCTGGCCGTACTGATGTAAAGATTGATATGCGCCTTGCAGCTTTTGTCAGGATATTCGTTTTAATTTTCCTGGGGCTTATCGGATTTTCAATAATTATTCATATTTTTTTATTTGCACGTAATTTACCGGCAAAATCATCTTTTTCGTTATTAATTTCTTTTATAGCATTTATTTTCTGCGTGTTACTTACTTACTTTGCATTTAAGAAAGAGAGTACGATCTCAAAACAATTTTTAGCAAAGTTGTTGGAAGAAGAATAGCTTACTTTTTAAAATAAGAAACGAAATCAAACCCCCTCTCCCCCGGAGAGGGTTGGTGTGAGGTTAATATTGAATATTGAACATTGAAAATTGGTCATTGAATATTTACCTTTGAAGCTAACTATTCAGAAGGATCCCGATTGAACAAGAAATACACCATCATTCTTTCCCTGCTAATTGTACTGTACCTTATAAACGGTATCTGTTCCATCAATGCCTTATCTGTAACAGCCGATGAGGGCTCACACCTGGCCTTTGGCATAAAAATGCTGAAAGGCGATCCTGCCCGTACCAATCCCGAAAAAGACAACAGCAAAATGCCCGTATCCGTATTGAATGCCATACCAAGAGCAGTTGAACAGGTATTCAACAAAGGCCTTTCTAAAAATGACTGGGGTGTGAGTGATACCATTAAAGGCAGGTATATTACTTTGTTCTTTTCAGTACTTATTATTTTACTTGTTTTTACCTGGAGCAGGAAACTGTATGGCGTTCATGCAGGTTTGTTCTCTGTTTTTTTATTTGTTTGTTGTCCTAACAGCATGGCTAATGCCGTGCTGGTTACTACCGATACTTATTCAGTTTTCTTTTTACTGGCCACCATGTATTTTTTATGGCAATACTGCAACAGCAAAAGTAATAAACATTTTGTCTGGTTTGCGGTGATGCTGGCATTGTCACAGCTGGTAAAGCAATCGCTTTTTCATTTGTATGTGCTGGCACCAATCTGTTTGCTGGTTTATGCCGTGGTGATGAAGGAGAAACTCCGGTGGCCTCAATTGGCTAAAAAAATACTGATCCTTGTTACCATAAGCTGGGTTCTTATCAATGCAGGTTTTATTTTCTGTCATATTAATGTAAAGCTGGCTGATTACCAGTTCATGAGTTCGCTGTTTCAAAAGGTTCAGCAGTTATTACCGGGCTGGTTGCCAGTTCCGCTATCGGAGTCTTTAGTCACCGGTCTTGACCAGGCCAAATATTACGACCAGGTAGGTGGGGGATTGACGAATAGTTCTTTTGCCAATGTGACGATACTCGGTAAAAGCAACACCGGTGCGAGTTTCTGGTATTATTATTTTGTGAGTTTCTTTTTTAAAACACCCATTACTTATCTTATTTTAATTGGCTGGGCAAAATATATACTCTTTACCAAAACAGGCATCAAAGATTTTATGCGCAACGAATTCTTTTTGTTTGCCCCGATCATTTATTTTTTATTGCTGATGAGCTTTTTATACAATACACAATGTGGCATCAGGCATATCATTTTTATTTACCCGCTGTTGTTTATTTTTTGCGGTATCATTTTCAAATATGCAAAAGAGAAAAGGGAACTTATGTTCCTTATCGCATTAAGCTTATGGTTAGTGATGAGTGTGGCACAATATTTTAATAATTACTACCCTTATACCAATGAGTTTATCGGGGATAAGAAGCATGCATATACATATGTTGGGGCAAGTAATCTTAATTTTGGCCAGGCCGGTTACCTGGTGGCAGCTTATTTGCAAAAGCACCCGGGCGTTAAACCTGCGCCTGAAAAGCCACAACCAGGGAAATTTATTTTGGTTGTTGACCGTTATTTGGATACCTGGAATACCGGTAAATACCAGTGGCTGCGTAAACTTAAACCGGTGGCTGAAGTGCATTATAGTTATTTGCTGTTTGATGTAAAGCCTGCAGATATTGAAAAATAAATTATGAAATGGGATTATTTTTTTGAACCACATAGAACATAAGAAACATAAGATTTCACATAGAACCTATGTGTGTATTTCTATGTTACCATGGCCCTATGTGGTTCAATCGCAGAAAGACAAGTAATATGCTTAAAGGGAAAAAAATAGTTGTGGTAATGCCCGCATACAATGCTGCCAAAACATTGGAGCAGACCTATGCCGATATTCCTTTTGATATTGTAGATGAAGTAATACTGGTGGATGATGCCAGCACAGATAAGACGGTGGAAGTGGCAGCAGCGTTGAACATCAAACATATCATAAGCCATGATGAAAACAAAGGCTACGGCGCCAACCAGAAGACCTGTTATACCAAAGCGCTTGACCTGGATGCAGATATCATCATCATGCTGCACCCCGATTACCAGTACAATCCAAAATTGATACCTTCCATGGCTAACCTGATAGCAGAAGCCGTTTACCCGGTTGTTATTGGCAGCCGCATTTTGGGTAAAGGAGCCATGACGAACGGCATGCCTGGGTATAAATATTTTTTTAACCGATGCCTTACTTTGTTTCAGAATATTATGCTGGGACAAAAACTATCTGAATACCATACGGGTTACAGAGCCTATTCGGCCGAAGTGCTCAGGGAAATAAATTTTATGGCCAACTCCGATGATTTTGTTTTTGACAACCAGGTACTGCTGCAAATTATTTATAAGAAATACGTGGTAGGCGAGATCAGTTGTCCGGCAAAATATTTTGCAGATGCATCTTCTATCAATTTCAGTCGCAGTTGCCGCTATGGCTGGGGCATTGTGACGAATACGTTTGGATATGTATTGCAGAAGATGAAGCTCGTACGCTTAAAAATATATACTTAGCCCGCTTTTCGTTGTACTTTTCTCTGCGTCCTTTGCGGTTGTTTTTACCGCAAAGAACGCAAAGGTTTTAGCAAAGAACGCAAAGAATAAATATTGCCGGTAAACGGCTTTAAATTCGTAATTTCAACATAAATAATTAACAACTATGAGTAATTTTTCTTTAGATCCGGATATGGATATTGAAGTGAAGGCAAACTTCATCAGCAAGGGTAATGATGCTCCTTTAACAGGCGCAGATTATGAATTCAGGCTTTATGAAAAAGACCTGATGGAAGATGATTACCTGGGGAAAAGCGGACTGGATGAAAATGGTGTGGCTACTGTTTCTTTTAAGCATAAAGACTACATGGATTTTTTAAATCCTGAAACCAACCCCGACCTGTATTTTGCATTGTATAAAGCAGAAACACTCATCTTTCAAAGCCAGGTAATGCGTGACCTTGACCTGGAAAGTATGGAAAAATTTAAAATGGGCGCCGGTGAAGTGGTTGACCTGGGAACGTTTTTGATTGAAGGTTAATAATAATTTAAATGATCACCTTTCCCCTTGGGCTTTACAGGAGCTTTCTCTGTTTCTTCAACCTTCTTTAATTTGTTTTCATCAAAATTCCCCGATGGATCACGGATGGGGTTGGGAACCGGTGCATCTCCATCGGGCGTTACCACGTTGAATACTTTTTCTACGTGTACCCACTTACCGTTCTTCCATTTAAAGCCTTCATAATCGCCATCGCCTACCAATGTCCATTTCTTTTTCGGTTCGTTCGACTCTGAAATAAGGTGCTCTACAATGATCATGTCGAGGTCTTTATCATAATTAAGGCGTGGGCCCGATTCTTTTTTGTATTCCATGATGTAGCGGCTCTGTGAGGTCTTAAAAACGGTGTCTTCCTCATAACTGAAATAGCGGCCGCCAAAAGTTGGTTCATCATTA
>JBDSGK010000245.1:0-9569 GCA_039919015.1 Ferruginibacter sp. | reverse complement strand
GTAATACTACACTTGTATATCGCCAATCCCTGTCGGTTTGTGTTGCCACCTTTTTTTGTACCGTACATCTTGAGCCTGGTGCAGGATCCCCGGTAAACGTACCCAGGTTACCCATCCTGTAAGATGTACCTTTAATATTTGTAACAGAGGTCAAAGAATCAAAACGGTTATCCAGGCCATCGCCATCCGTATCCAGGCCGGTTAAGGTTACATTATCATCAGCCAGGCCGTTCAGGTTAAAGTCATTACCTTCTATGATATCGGGCTGGCCATCAGCGTCTGTATCAAGGTCCCTGTAATCAGGTGTATTATCGGCATCATGATCATATACATATATACCTGAGCCACCAAATACTGCCGGTCTGTTATCATAAGGGAGCATGAGTCCGTCTCCATCAGGATCTGTAAGTGATGGTAATAAATAACTTGCTGTAGACATCCCCTCTATATTATCGGGGATACCATCATTATCTGAATCAATATCCAGGTAATCCGGGTATGTATCTGCATCTGTAAATCTCAGGTTTATTGCGGCCATCCCCGATACCGTGGTTGACCAACCATTAGTACCAATTATACCGTCTATAATTCCGTCAAGGTTTGCATCAGGAAGGCCTGATTCAATTACATCCACAATACCGTCCCCATCACTATCCATATCATAGGCATTGGGCCTGAAATCGCGGTCCTTATTTTTATTGGGATAATTATCTGCACGCCCGTCAACCGGGGTTACATCAACCCCTGTTATTAATATGGCCGATGCAAGAATATAATTATCAGAGAATCCATCCCTGTTCGCATCAGCAAAAGCATCGATCTTTCCATTATTATTAGCATCGGCACCTCCTGATTCAAGCAGGTCAGGTATACCGTCATTATCACTATCCAGGTCGAGATAGTTGGCAATATTATCCTTATCAAGATCCTGGCTGCCCAATCCATTACCCGAGCCACTAACTCCCGTATTATTGGCGTCAACATTTTGAGAGAACCCGTCATTATCAGTATCTGTATAATTATCAATGAGCCCATCTCCGTTTGTATCCACACCATAGGATTCAACCACATCAGGTATGGCATCATTATCACTATCCAGGTCATATTGATTGGGAATACCATCAAGATCCTTATCTGCATTATCATTAACGCCATCGGCATTGGTATCAACAAAAGGCACCCAGAAACTGGCATCGTAAAAATTAAGTATCCCATTATTATTGGCGTCCGAACCCCAGTCAAAATTATCATTTACGCCATCGCTGTTATTGTCAACATATGAAGGATAAAGCGGATCTTTCCAGTTAGGGATACCATTGGCATTATGATCACGCAAAGCAAGCGAATCATTAAACTCCACATAATCCGGTAAGCCGTCATTATCATCATCAATATCGGGACAACTGGTAATTATGACGATAATTCTTGCCGTATCTGAACAGCCTACACCATTAGTGTAATATGCCCAGTAAATACCGGTAGCCGTTACAGGTATGTATTGATTATAAATATTGGCCGGTATAAAAGGTTGCGCCGAATAAAAAGTGTAGCCCGCATACCTGGCATAAGGAAGCAGCACTGATAAAGAAGTACACCTGTTTACCAGAATGGTATCCTTGGGTGTAAAACATGGGCCCGAGAGGGGATTTATAACCGGACCTTTCACAATACAACCAGCAGTAGATACGCCACTGGAATCATAAAGTACAGCTCCGGAAAGTTTACCTCCATAATTTATTCTTGCACTGTTTCGTAATGACCCCACACAATTAACTATACCACAGGCAGAAGCTGATACCACTTTAAATTCAACAATGCCGGATACAGAGGGGCCAATTTTACCTCCTGCAGCAGCGGTAGCCCCAACACCTACCCTAAATACAATCCGGTTATTTGTAAAATCATATTCTGCCTGGTCATCAGCCGCAGCATCGGTTTTACTCACTCCCCCTATTTTAATACTGCCGGGTATAAATGCCGTTCCTGAAGGTAGGTTATCGAGGATGATTGAATTCGTACTTGAATCATTACCCAGGTTTGCAAAATTGATCTGGTATCGCAAACTATCGCCGGGCAAAAACGATCCGCCGTTAATATCTGTTGCTGTTTTATCAAATGAAAAGGAGGGGTTATATTGCGAAATGGAAGTTGAAAGCACATGTACAAAATAATTTTCACTTGGTGAGGAAAACCTTACCGTAGCGGAAGTTTGACTATTACCAAGTTGTGCATTTAGCGTATTTGGCAGGTCCATTATTGATGCATCATAACCAAGTGTATTCTGAAATGCAGGATTTCGTGTTGTTACTACAACCCCTTGGTGAGATATTTTACTGTTAAATGCATCTCCTGCACCATTAAGGGGTACGGCAATATTTGCCAGGTTATAAAAAGCTGCTGCACCATTTTGTTTAAATGCAAATGAATCTGCCCCGCTCCTGTCGCCATCATATACAACAGTACCTAATTCGCAACTGACAGGTCCGGATGGTGGAGTTAAAAAACCGGTAATAGGTATGTCAACTGCCGGATCACCAAGGTTGATAATTACACTGCCATCGAATACTGTTAAATTACGTGGTTGGAGGGAAGGATTAGAATAAGCTATTACAATCGTCCAGCCTCCGCTTATATTATTAATCCCAATCGGGGCAACCACATCTGCTGCCGTATAGGTGCCATTTGCATTTGCAGCATTGATAACTGAAGTAATATCTTTAAAACATACATACCCGGTATGGTTAAATCCTGCTGTTGACCATGCGAGGCTATGCCTGTTTGTTTGAGTTGATGTATGCGTTGTATACGTTGCTGCACCCGGTATTTTTAATTTTATGGTATTAAAACCTGCTGTTTGCCAGGTACTGTCTGTTCCTGAAATACCCTGGTCGGCACCCCAATACAAACCTGCAAATAAAACCTGTGAGCAGCTTGGGAGGTTCAGATCAGCAGTAGAAGAATTGAAGGTTCCACCATTACTAATTCCCAGAACTTCCATATCAAATGACATGTCTGCAGATTTTATGAGAGCTGTATGTACTTCTACTGCAATGGTATTGGCTCCAGCGACAAAAAAAGCCGGACTTAAATTAAATGTAACATTTTCTGGAGCCCCTACCGCAATATTTGAAGAAGCTAATGTTGCAAATGCAGGTACACCGCCGGGCATATTATCCCTTGCCCTTTCAACACCATTTATATAAATTACAATACCATCATCTCTTTTTACATTTAATTGTATGGTTTGAAATGTTGTTGAAAGTTCCAGGGCTGTAAAACTTACAATATTTCTGAAATAAAAAGCGGTGTATTTATTACAGTTAACGGTTGGGGCACATGGTGCTCCGACACCACAGGGAACTACAGCACTTGGTAAACAGGTAGTTTGAGCTGCATTATAACCGTATTTGCCTGCCCCGGCTACTGGCGCTCCACCAACATTCCACGTTGCAGGTAACACATAGGTCGTTTGTTTCCAATCGGTAGGTGCAGGATTATTTGCCGGTGCGGCATTTTGTGCATGGTAATTCCACACATTTCCAAATGCAAGTTTTGTTGTTGGTGCCGGGTTATCTACGTCAATATTTATCCCTGCTCCCACATTATTCCTGGTAGTACCTGTGGGCGGTACTTCGCCCGTACCCGGACTTCCTGCACCAACTCCCGCTGTAGAAACAATGCTGTTTGATACATACACTATGTTTCCCCTTACTGAAGGGTTATAATACTTTGCCGTAAAGGGGCGAAGTATTTGTGCATCTGCTGTTGCCGAAAAAAGCAGTATGGCCAGTAAGAGTTTTAAAATATTTTTCATAACAGTTTTATTATAACAGGATAACAGGTTTTACTTTGAAATAGATCTTTTATAATTTTGTGAATTTAATTCCCTGTGCATTTTCACTATTATTATTGTTGTGAATAAACAAAGTATAATTGCCTTTAATCAATTTTTGTACATCCACAGGTAATACATTTTTACCGGTAGTAACTGTTCTTTTCTCAGTAAATACGGTACGTCCCATTCCATCAGTAATTACTATTGTTACCTGGTTGGGTTCCGTTGAGGTATAATCAATATTTAAAATGTCGTTTGCCGGATTCGGGAAGACAGATATTTCAGCTGTTTTTGGATTTTGTTTTATGGATTTTGTATCTGAGTAATGAACTGCTCCATTTATATCCACCTGCTTTATGCGGTAATATACCAATACCGCTGTTGCAGGAATCAGCCTGTCAGTATAAGTCAAAGACTGGGAAGTTCCATTGGACAGGGCCTGGGTTTCTGTATATATCTTGTCAAAATTCCTGGCATCAGTTGATCTTTCTATTTCAAAATGCGAATGATTGAGGACATTGGCAACTGACCAGTTTAACAGTGCGGTATTGTTGTCATTAGTTACCTTAAAATCAGTAAAGTTCAGCGGCAATGTTGCAGTGGGTCCTAAATTTTCTTTACGGGCAATTACTAAAGTTGTACTTATTCCGAATGCAACATTAACACCTGCTGCATCCAGCTGCGTAGTTGTGTTTGCCCCACTCGGGTGCTGCAAAGAGATGAACATGAATCTGAAATCAGGCGTAAATGTGATACCGGTAGGCTCACTTCCAGAAGGTGTTTTACCAAATAAACGTACCGCAGGAGTAGCTGCTGTATGTGTTGGCGCTACCACAAAAATATGGCCGTTACCACCATCATTCAATACCCATAAATTTCCATCTCCATCAAAAGCAAGGTTATCGTTACCTGTACCCCAGGCTACATTATTTACACCAACTCCGGGATCAACATCATAAGTGGTATTATTAACAAAAACTTCCAGGTTACTTACGCTTGCACCAAGATCGGTGAACCTGTAAATAAATCCCGGCCCTTTTGCAGTAAAATATATTTTGCCGTCAGGTCCGCGTTCAACATCTTCCACACCATTAAAACTATAGGCTGCCGGGGCAGCAGTGCTTTGTGTTAATGTGGTATTTCTTTGGACTGCAGTGGTATTATTAAGAAGTTTCCAGGTACCTGTTCCCAATGCGGCAGTAGTAACTAAAACATATAGCTGGCCACTGCTGAAATTCCCGGCTGTAGTGGCCACAAACTTATAAACAAAACTATTGCCCCCATTATCGGCGCCGGTATATAAGGTCCTGTTATCAGGCATGATGATCGCATTTTCCCTCGACTGTCTTCCTATGGCCCATAATTTATCAACGCCGGTATGTGTGGCATCGCTTTCAATGACTGATTTGGTAGCCGGGTTGATCTCAATTAACCAGCCATCATCATTATAACCATCTCCGTTAGTATCTGTTTGTGACATATTTTCTTCTGATACTATAATGGTACCATTGGGTGTAACTGTGCCCGAACAAAATCTTATTACAGGAGTTGTTCCAAATGCGCTGGTTGGAAAATTTACATTACCGCTATTGGATTTTGTCCAGGTATGTGTACCATAATTATAATCAACATTCATGATACAAACTCCGGCAGGAGTGCTCTCACTGCTAATAGAAAGATAACCATTGAGGCTGCTTCCGCCAATGGGCACGTACCCGGTAAAGTCAAGATTATCACCCAGGAAACCACTGGTAAGCGCATCTCCTGTTTTTATTATCCTTTGAAAGGTATGGGTTGATGGAATTACCAGGCTCGAGGTTTGTGAACCTCCAGGTACTGAAGCAAAAGTGCCAATGGTTTGCGAATGCACTTGCTGATCAAAACAAAGTGAAATAAAAAGGCAAATCATTGCCGGGATGTAAAGCTTTTTCATTGTTGGATATTAGGTTAGGTTTTTTTTTGGATTTCGTCTACACAAATAGAATATTATCTACACAGTATCAGATAGTAATACGACAAATTGTAAAAATTATTGTTCTTGTATTAGTTATATTTTTACTTTACTTATAAACTAGTAAAATTACCTGGTAAAAACACGGCGTTTTGCCAATACAGTTACCCGCTATGGGGAAGATATTAAAATAAAGTGTATTGTGTAATGTTTATGAAGGAATGGTACAGTATATTATTCTGTTACTGGCTTAGGCTGCCCCGGCTTTTTATAAGTGAAGAAAAACTGGATGGCCTCCATTTCTTCAGGTGAAACTGTACTTTCTTTAAGGTTAGCTACATGGGTCTCATTCTTGATCCGTATAATATAACTGTCTAACTGATCTGTTGTAAAATCAGGAATGACCAGACTGCGCTTTATTTTTTTAGTATGGCATTTTGCACAGTTGATATTGTAGAGTACCCGGCCCTTTTCCCGCTTCTTCGTGTAAGCTATTTTAGCTTCTTCGGCAATATCCTCTGGAAAATTGTAGTACTGGACCTTAGGCTGTATTACACAGGCGATCATGCCAACAACAATAATAAAAAAAAGGAAAATGGTTGTAATGATCTTCATGGTCATAATGCTAGTATTCGCCACCTGGCTTCCGGTTATTCAGTAATTTATCTTTTGAAGCCGGTAATTTTAACGGGGCAGCATCAAAAGTAATATTTTCATTTAAAGATCGCATGAAAAGGACCAGGTTCTTTTTTTCAGTTGGGCTTAGCCGTAAGGAATCTGATGAAAGGGTTTGGTTGTTAACCTGGAGCCCTTTGCCAACACCGCCACCCACATCATAAAAATCAACCACCTGCTCCAGCGATTTAAAAACCCCATTGTGCATGTACGGTTTGGTAAACTCGGCATTTCTTAAAGAGCCGGTACGAAAAGCATTCAACATTTCGCCGGCCGGGTTAACAGCATACCTGCCCTTATCGATACTCAGTTTCTTAAACCCAGTATCAGCCGGCACACCCAATACTTCAAACTCACTTCCTATATAAGGTGGTTTTACCCCGTTGAATTGCGGAACAAAATGGCAGGTGCCGCATTTGGCCTTACTCATGAATACGTTAAATCCGTCCTTTACCGCAGGCTCAATGGTCCTGGTATTATTCATGGCTTCATCAAATGGAGCATAATAATTGCTGAATTTGCTGTAATAGATGGTTATAGCCGAAACAATGTGTTCCATGGTAACTTCCGGCTCCTGTGGTGTATATTTTAAAAAGCGCTTAAATGCTTTTTTATACTCATTACAATTCAATACTTTTTCTACAAGTTCTTTTTCATTGCTGCCCAATTCGTTTGGGTTTGCCATCACATCCCTGGCCTGGTCCTGCAGGGAAATGTGTTTCCCGTCAAGCATCAGCAGGTGATTGTAAGTGGCATTGATGAGGGATGGAGAATTCCTGGCAAGCGGGCTTTGATGATCGAACTGGAAGGATGTACTTATTAATGTATCAGTAAAATATTCTGTTGATTTGTGGCAGGAGTTGCAACTGCGTAAATTATTGCCGGATAAGATGGGGTCAAAAAAAAGCAGCTTTCCTATCCTTTCAATTTCATCCAATGCAGCCTGGTCCTTAACCCTTAGGAAAATACCCTTTGTATTTTGCCCAAAATAAAGATCCTTGCTGAAGATGGAAGTACTTGAGTTGTTCAAAGAATAATCAACATAACTTTTTGTAAAAACCCCGTATTGCTTAATGAACTGCTGGTTCATTGTAAACAGCGGGTTAATATAATCTCTGATAAAAGTAAAATGATCGAAGCCGGTGTAATTTGCAGACTGGTTGTTCGCAAATGCAACAGCATTATTGTATAATAAAAGATAATTTTCAGAAAGCGGCGTCCTGGGGAAACTCTCATTAAATGAAAGATAGGTATTGGCTACATCGGCAAGCATGGAACGTAACTCAGGTATGATGCGCACTGTATCGGGACATTCAAAACCGGTAGTATAAATAGCCGCCAGGTTCAATATAAAAAGCCGGTTGGCTAAAAAAAAATGATTGTGTGATTGCAGTTGGTCCGTTATAGAATCAGCCTTATACACCGGGATGGTGTTAATAGATGATTGAATCAAGCTTAATAAACTGTCTTTTTCTATGTTTTTTTCGTCCAGGTATAATTCCGCAAGTGTTAAGCCTGAACCTTGCCGTTTATAAGGCTTTTCAAATTTCTCAAAAACTTCGGTTTCCCACTCAACCGGTAAGGGCCCATTTATCTTTTTATAAGCAATGGGTTCAACATATCTTAGCCAAAAGTCAAGTCCCTTCAGGCTTTTCCTGGTGATTCCGATCTGCTTCTTTATGGTTTCAATGCCCGCGGGAGTTCCCAGGTTGGTTTGCTTTATCAGGTCAAGCAAGGCTAATTGATCTTCATTGAAATTATTGACCCTTTGATTATAAGTAGAAATATAAAGGTCGGAATTTTTTGATTCTTTAAATGAAAAAGAGAACCATGCAGTAATAAAAACAACAGTGAAGATGATGTAGTGTTTTTTCATGTTGTATGCAAAGGTAATTCTAAAGGTCGCATATTTTCATGATAATTTTTGTATAAAAGATAACCGGCCCGTTCAAGCTGCCCGCTACCGGGGTCATCTTCTTCAAAATAAGGAATCGGTACACCATTAATCCGCACTGCAAAAAAACCAACGTAGTATTCAATTAGTGCTTCTGCTTTTTTATAGCTCGCCCGGCAGGTGAAAAAACTATTTTGAATTATTTTTTTATTCCCGGCGTAAATACTTTTTTTGAAATTTTCCAGGTCGGCAATGAATCTTTTTGTTTGTGCCAGCTAATCTTGTTTAACCTGTTCTGCGGGTATTGGTGTTTTGTGTATTTGGGAAGACGAAAGTATTATTCCAAGAAAGATAAAAAAGTCTGCTACTAAGTTTGACGGGTCAGGCTTCAAAGCAAAAAAATGATTTAAATGATTACCATAAGATACTGTATTTTTACTTTTTAATTTATATACTATGAGTTCATCAGAGAGCAAGCCTGTTATTGGTATTACCTGTGGCGATATAAACGGAATTGGAATAGAGATCATCATTAAAACACTGACTGATAACCGGATCCTTGATTTTTGTACACCCGTGTTGTTTGCAAACAATAAAGTGATCAATTTTTACAGGAAAACCCTGGCAGATCTCAATATTAACTTTACCAGTGTTAAAGACCTGGGTCGTATTAATTTTAAACAGATCAACCTCTACAATTGCTGGGAAGAAGAAGTAAATATCAACCCGGGGATCTTAAATGATATAGGTGGAAAATATGCAGTTAAAAGTTTGGTAGCAGGCGCACAGGCATTAAAAGATAATTTTATTCATGGCCTGGTTACCGCGCCCTTACATAAAAGCAACACCCAATCTGAGCAATTTAATTTTACCGGCCATACCCCTTACCTGAAAAATTTATATGGTGCCGGAGATGTTGTCATGTTCATGATCGCTGAAAACATGCGTGTGGCTTTAGTTACGGAGCATGTACCTGTGCAGGATGTGGCCAAACATATTACCCGGGAAGGCATCGTTAGCAAACTGCAGATCATCAACAACTCTTTAAAAAGAGATTTTAATATCAATAAACCAAGGATCGCCGTACTGGGTTTAAACCCGCATGCGGGCGACGAAGGATTGATCGGCAAGGAAGAAGAAGAAATAATCAAACCGGCCATAAAAGATGCCAAGCAAAAAGATATTTTTTGTTTTGGTCCATACCCTGCCGATGC
>JBDSGK010000244.1:0-6345 GCA_039919015.1 Ferruginibacter sp. | reverse complement strand
GTTGTTGAGTAAAGAAATTCTTTTTCCTGTTCTCAGAATCTATAATTCCAATTACTTTTCCTTCATGAATGATGGGAACCGCTATTTCTGACAAACGTTTTTCATCATCTACAATGTAGCGGGGATCAGCAGATGTGTCGTTAATGATCACTGCCTTTCCGGTCCCCGCAACATGGCCTACAATTCCTTTGCCCAGCGGAATATTTATCGGGTTAATAATCTCAAATTCCCTGGGGTTCTTTGGGCCATAAGCAGCTTTTTGAATCAATAGTTTTTTTTCTTCGTCAAGCAGGTAAATAACACAGTCTTCAAAGCGCAGCATGTAAATGCAGTTGCGGCATATATCCCATAAAATATTATCAACTGAAGATCTTTCATAAGTGGAACCGGCGAAATAATCGATCACCTGCTTGGCTTCTTTTTCAGCCTTGTTTTTTTTGTAACGGCGGTACAGGAAAAAGAAGACGCCCGATACAAAAAACAGGCAGAACAACCGGAACCATGTTTGTTGCCACCAGGGTTTATTTACTGTAACGATAATTGGGTATTTGGCATCATACCAGGTATTGCCGTCACGTGATACTTTTATTTCAAAACGGTATTCGCCCGGTTGTAACTTACTGTATGCAGCCTGTCCCGCTGTAACCGGAATTTGCCATTCATTATCATAACCGGCAAGCCGATATAAAAACTGGATTTTTTTGCCGCCAGATAATTCGCCGGAAGAAAAATTAAAAACAAAGGAAGAAGTGTTGTATGGGAACAATAAATTTTCTTTTCCGGTAAAATGGAATGCAGAATCGGAAATGAACAGGGTATTGATTGATGGATTAAGGGGCTGGGATATATTGTTCATGTACCCAGGGTAAAAATAAGTTAAGCCCTTATTGGTGCCCCAAAACATTTCACCGGTGCCGCTTCTATGACCTGTACGCATACGGAAACCATTTCCATCTTCATAAACCGCAAATTTTTTTGAGTTGGGATCATACCGCAAAATGCAACTGAGATTAACTATCCAGATAAAACCATTTTCATCTTTTAAAATACCTTCACAACGATCGTTTCTTAAACCGTTGCTGCGGTTGTAATTTTTTATGATTCCATCTTTCGATAAAACAGATAAACCTTCAGCGGTTGCAAAATAGTAGTTGCCGATATCGTCTTCATTCATTGCCAAAACTGTATTATGCGCCAACCCTTTATCAGTATTGTATTGGGTTAATGTATTCTTATTTTCATCGTAACACCAGGCGCCGCTTGTGCTGCCAATCCAAACACATCCTTTTTTATCAACCCAAATAGAAGCACAGGCAATATTGCTGATCTTTTTAAGTACAGGATGATTCGTAAAGTCATGTACCTTAAAACTTTCTTTTTCAACCATGCTGGTTCCGCTAATTGTACCAACCCACATATTGCCTTTGGTATCGGGGCAAATGGCATTTATCCATTTGGTGCGGATGGTATTGGTATTGCCCGGCATTGTATCAGATAACTGTACTATTGTTTTAAGCTGTGGGTTTAATATCAGTATTCCTTTTGTGGAAGTGCCAACCCATAAATTTTCTTTGTCGTCGAAACGTACTGCCCTTATGGTTTCTCTTTGGCTGGTGTTAGCGCTGCCGGGCACGTCGCAGGGCACATAAACTGATTTATTTTTTTCTCTGTTCCAGCTTATCAGCCTGTCCTGCGCACCCATCCAGATGGTTCCGTCTTTTGCAGTGGTTATTGCCTGAATATAACCGTCAAACACCTCGTTGTTACCATCAATAAAATAGGATTTGTATGCAGCCTGGTTAATGCGGGTATTATAAAAATGCAAACCCGAAGTGAGTGTTGTTACAAAAAGGTATCCGCTGTGCTTATCATATTTTATGCCGTAGGTATTGTTTCCGCCTAAACTTTTTGGGTCAAGTGGGTCATGTTCATAATTGGTTACCCTTTCTTTATTAAAATCAACATAATAAATGCCACCAAAGCGTGATGTAATGACGATGATATTTTCGTTAATGGTGGTACTGTTTCTGAGGCTGCCAGAAATGGGTTTACCAAACTGGTCAACCAGATTCCGGTATTCTTTTATTATTTTTTTTTGTGGAATAGAAATCCTGTAAAACACATCTCCTTCCTGAGTATAGGCAATCATCTCTTTTGCATTTAGGGATGTGATACCATCTATTTTCGGCAGTGTTACCGACATGACGATCTTCATATTTGCATAATCATACAACACCAGTTTACTATCGCCATAAAAGAAAAGGGTATCAGCATTTACGTTGTTCACCAGGGAAAAAATAGAAGGAAGTTTATCTGCTTCAGGAATGGTTAATTTTTCAAGTGTTGCAGATGTTTTGTTCTTTATCACAAAATGCTGTTTGCCTTTTAAAGCTATAATACCTTTGCTGTTTAAAAAAAAGATACTGTTTACTCTTGTTTTATCCACACTGTCGCCTACTGTAAAAAGACGAAACTTTCTTTTTTCATCCAGCATGTTAATACTGTTTGAATTGGAACGTATCCATATTTTATTTTCCGGATCAACAATAATGGTTCCAATGCTGTTACCGGCCAGCAGCGGATACTGGTATTTATGATAGGCTGTGATGCTGTTGCCGTCAAAACTGTTCAGCCCTTCGGTAGTGCCAATCCATAATATTCCGTTTTTATCCCTGGCGCAGGAGGTTACAAAATTGTCGCTCAAACCTTCGGCAGTACTTAAATGATAAAATGCAGGTTGTTGAGCCTGCATTGTTAAGCTGAGTAAGAAAAATAAGTTTAGTATCGCAGCTGTTTTTTTCAAATGCCCTGGTTTATTAAACTATAAAGTACTTAATTTTCTTTTTTTACAGTAATTTGTTTTTTCAAATCGTCAATCTGGTCCTGCAATTGTAAAATGTAAAGTGTAAGTTCTTCTACTTTTTCCATCAGTTTTTTACTCATATCGCCCAGTTGAATACCATTCTTTTCTACCTCTGCTGCCGAAGGAATATTGGGTAGGTGTTTATTTTCGTTGATGAATTTTCGTACTTCGGCCAGTGGTTTTAATTTGTATTTATCTGCAAAAACATAATCGGGCCAGTTTACAATTGCTGAAGTAGTAAAATCTGTTGCAATCACTTTGCCTTCTACCGAAACAGTATAGCCTGTGGGAGTTAAGCCGGTACCGAAATTAAAATGGTTGCCTTTTGATGCATAAAATCTTTTTGTTCCACTCGTTGTGTTGGCGTCAATAATAATACCACCACCATTAAAGGTTTTGCTTAACTTAAGATGTGAGTTATCATCTATTGTAAGCGAACCGGTAGTTATTAAGTTATCTGTTCGTTTAAGTTGAATGGAGGGAGTAAGATTGAATTGTGAGATCTCTATGTTTTTGGAGTATAAATTTCCCTCTAACCACATGTGATCTGAAAATCTGGAGTAGCCATTTACATCAAACAGGTAGTTGGTGGCAATGGTTCCAATGCCAACCTTACCGCTGCTGGAAACTGTCAAACGGTCTGCACCATTCGTTCGCACAATAAAATTCCCAAAATCATTTGCTGTGTTTGTTCCAATCTTGATATCGTCGTCTACAAGTTGCACAAATCCCATATCAACATTGTTGTTTTGAAGTTGTACTATCGGGTTAGCAGCATTTACAGTTAATGCTGATACCGGTGTGCTGGTACCAATCCCTACTTTTCCATTTTCATCTATAAGCATCCGGGTTAACAGTTTTGTTTGCAGTGCCAGATTGCCTGTAGTATTGTCAAGACTCGTACCCAGCCGCATGTCGCTCCCCGAAGCCCATAAATAACCTTTATAAACCCCACCGGTCCGCATTTCAATCCATGGGTTAGATCCATCAATCGTTAATGGGCCAGATGGTGTTGATGTACCAATACCCACTTTACCGTTCTCGTCTATCCACATCCTGTCAACAGCTTTTGTATTAAAAACTATATTACCGGTTGTGTTATTAAAATAAGTACCCAATTTCATATTGTTTCCACTTGCCTGCAGGTATCCCTTTGCCGAACCACTGTTCAAAAAATTTATTGCAGGCTCTGCAGCATTGATGGTAAGCTTTTCGGTGGGACTGTTTGTACCGATACCAACATTGCCGTTATTTTTATTGTAAATGTTCAGGCCCGATACTCCCCAAAGATTTTGATAGTTGTGCTGTAGTTCTGCCCAACCTCCATTGAGGTCGCCACGGTACATCCAGTAGCTGGCTGTTTCAATGTCAAAAACAGTGAGGCCTAAAGCGGGACCGGGAATGGTTGTTCTTTCCCCGGTTGTTAAACGTGGGATCAATAAACCTTTTGAACTACTCTTAATATCCAGTATAGCTGAATTGTTGGGTTGCGAAGCATCTGTATTGATGCCCACACTTTGTGCAAACAGCAAGGCCGGTAAAATAAATGCAATTAAAAAACTTATCTTTTTCATGATTATTTATTTAGAAGGGCAAGATATATGGATGCGTGTGTAGTTATGAAGGACCGTTTAGTTTACGGCAGGATGTTCCTATTCTGTGGTTAGGAATAATAAAAAGTGCAGCAATAATGAATTGCTGCATTTTAACTCTATGAGTGATCGCTTTATTTATTTTCAGGCTTCAACCTCTTCGGCGGCCTCAACATTTACAGATGAGATGGCTACTTCTGTTAATTTTACATCTGCGGCTTTTTCTTCTTCAAGTATTTCTTCCAGCAGGGCTGAAGCATCGGCCAGGCCCAATGTTTCTGCGTACTGGCGAAGCGTACCGTAGGAAGCTATTTCATAGTGCTCCACCTTTTGGCCGGCTGCAATAATACCGGCATCCCGCATGGCTCCGGGTTCGCACTCTTCCATTATTCCTCCCGCCTCTTTTATCAAACCTTCCATGGCATCGCATTTTTTTGCAACTGCTTTTTTGCCCAGGATATCAAATACCTGCTCTACTCGGGTAACCTGATTCCTGGTTTCTTCAAGATGATTTTCTAATGCTGCCACCAGTTCCTCTGAAGTTGCATTTTTGATCATTTTGGGAATTGCTTTTGTCAGCGCTTTTTCTGCCCAGTAAATATCTTTTAAACCATCTTCAAATAATTTCATGAGCTGTGAAGATTGCATAGCACCATGGTTTGATTTAGCTTTTGACTTAGTTCCATTCTGAGAACCGTTTTTTGATTGTGTTTTCATGATCTTTGATTTTAGATATTTATAATTTATTTTTTTCTTGCCCGCATTACAAAAAAGCCAATGAGTGCTACTACGGCAATCACAATAAAAATGCCAAAACCCATTCCTGCTTTAAAGATGCCCGCAATCGCTTCGCAGGAACTTAGTGTAGTTGAAATGAGCACTAAAAGAAATACAGACAGCATGCTTAAGTTTTTCATTGTATGTAGTTTTTTATAACCGGTTTGGGCTGAGCGTTAATGCAGCGTTTGCCGTTTTAATGAATAAAGAAAAAACAGTAAGTAAAGTTGAGTACTTTAAAAATGAGAACGTTACACTTTTGCAAAAAAGAATTACATGATTCTCATATCTTATCATTTTAATAAGATAAGATCGTAAAATGTAATTATTAACAAGGTTGGATCCTGGCACATCTTATGAAGTTACCTGTTTAATTAAAACATTTTTTATGAATAAGAATATATTGATGGCATCAGCCATTTCCGCAGGAGCCGCAGCGCTTTATTATATACTAAGAAACAGGTCAAGGGCAGGTGAGGCTGTTAAACAAATAGTAACAGAGCAGTCACGACACCTTACCAACGCTTTTGCAAAAGCAAAGCACGTTAAGCATAACGGATAAGTTCGAGTAATTTGAAACACGGGCAATAGTTTTTTATGATTGCCCATGTTTCAATTTATCAACGTTGCGATTAGTATTTCATTTGCCCGCCACTGCCAAATATAAAATATTGTTTTCAATGCGTTTAGGAGGGAAAATATACTTCAAAGTCCAGGTTCTATGATATAAGTGGGATACACTTTTTCTATTTTTCTATGGTAAACACATGAAAAATGGATAAATATTAAAAAATAATCAGCCTCTTATCAAATAAATAGCAAACATCATACGTTATAGGACTGGATTACCCTCTAAAACCCAACCGTATGAAAAATTTTACCCTATTAACGCTGGTATTATGTTGCCCCATTATTGCTTTTTGCCAGGATATCACGGGCCTTTGGAAAGGCACCATATTTAACGACTCTACCAAACAGACATTACCGTATGAAATAGTGATCAGTAAGGAGAAAGGAAAGCTTACCGGCTATTCACATACTTCGTATGTAATTAATGATAAAAAATACTACGGCATCAAGAAGATGAATATACGTGTTGCCAAAGACGGAAAG
>JBDSGK010000243.1:0-7338 GCA_039919015.1 Ferruginibacter sp. | reverse complement strand
CCAAAAGCACAAAAATATCTCCACAACACGTCGCCTGATTCTATAAGTTGCAAGCCATTCGTTTTTGCCACCACCAGGTCGTTCTCGCCAAACACGGCAATGCTTACAACCAAAGAAATTATGGCGATCCACAATAACAAAGCAAAAACATAAACAGCAGTTGCAAAATATTTAGACAGTATTATTTGGGTACGGCTCACGGGTTTAGCTACCAGTAATCTTAATGTGCCCATACTTGCCTCTCCTGAAACCACATCACCAGCAACAAGTGCAACCAATATTGGTACATGCACCAACAGCAGGTTGAGCACAAAAAAGCAGACGGCATATCCATTAATAAGTTTATCGTATTCAATATTCATGGTCTCATCTAAAGAGCCAAGCATGAACATCATCCAGTCTTTACCATTTACATATAGACCCAATTGTATTAAAAAAATAAAAGCAGCAATGATGGCAAATGCCATATAAGTTCTTGGTTTCTTAAAAATTTTAAACAGTTCAATCTGTAAAAGCTTCCACATGGCCGGGTCGGGTTGTTAATGATAAAAAATAATCTTCCAGTGAGTGCGTAGGATTTATGGATAAGATATGCACCTGCATGTCCACCAGGTCATGTATCAATGCCGGCACTTCATCTTTATTCATCTTTAACTGGATAGGCATGGTGCCTGGTTGCAGGTATATATGCCATTTTGATCGTTGAATTTTTTCAAACGCTTCTGCATCATCAGGTGTTTCAATTTTTACCAGGGCTTTTGATGGGTCCAGCAATTCATCAACGGTTCCTTCCACCATTTTTTTCCCCTTATGAATGATCAGCATGCGGTTGGCTATTATTTCAATTTCGCTCAGTAAATGAGAAGATATCAAAATGGTTTTGCCCATTTCCCGGCTTAATCTTAAGATCAGGTTTCGCATATCTGCGATCCCCTGCGGATCCAGGCCGTTCGTGGGCTCATCCAGGATGATCAATTTTGGATCATGAACCAAAGCAACTGCGATACCTAGTCTTTGCTTCATGCCCTGGCTAAAGGTTTTTACTTTGCTGAAAGCCCTTTCTTCCAGTCCTACCATTTGCAATTGATCAAGTAATAATTTCCTTTGTGGTTTTATACCGCTCATTTTTGCAAAAATGGCCAGGTTATCAAAAGCTGATAAATATTTATACAGGTCGGGTTTTTCAATTAATGCCCCAACCTGTTTTAATATCCTGTTCCGGTGCGAAAAAAGATCGTGTCCGAAAATGCTGATAGAACCTGCAGTTGGTTTTACAAGTGTGAGTAACATGCGGATGGTAGTGGATTTACCGGCACCATTCTGTCCCAAAAAACCATATACATCGCCTTCCTCAACAGTAAATGAAAGGTCATTAACTGCATTGATCTCTTTAAAATTTTTGGAAAGATTGTTAACTTTTATAATGGTTGACATGTATCGCTATATTACCAAAGGTAAAACGGATAAACATGTAAAAAGTTTAAAAAGGATAATAATTATTCGCCGCCGGGATTCATATAACTCTGTAAGGCTTTTACATATTCCTCAAAAGCCTCTATCCCTTTTTTGGTGATCCTGCAAATGGTTTGTGGGTAGTTGTTGTTGAATTGCTTGGTTACATCCAGGTAACCTGCATCCTTTAACTTATTGATCTGCACACTGAGGTTACCGGCAGTTGAGTTTGTTTTTTCTTTCAAAAATGTGAACTCGGCCTCACGCACGCTGATGAGCAGGCTTACAACAGCAAGCCTGAGTTGAGAATGTAATATGGGATCGAGTTCTTTAAATTCCATGGTTAAAAGCCTTGTTGATTTTTGAGGCTAATGTTTGATCTTCTGTGATCCAGCCATAATAATATACCCGGGATGATATAACCGATCAGTACCGCCCCGGCCATGATCAACATATCGTATTTAAATTCTTTGTTGATAAACATAGCAATGGCACCCGCCCAGTTTACAGCAGCGCCCACCATTAATGATCTTGATTTTACGGACCCCCCTTTTACCAGCATAAAGAAGGCGAAGATCATTAAGAAAAACCCAAAGCCGCTGTTGGCGCTAACAGCAACATTGATCGCAAAAATGATAGTGAAAAGGCTGATGATAAAACCTAGATCAACAAATTTCATCAGGTCCCCCACATAAGTTCTTACCAGTTTTTTCTTGGGGCGAAAAACATCATACAATAATAAAATAATGGTTACCAGGCCAAAAATATTCCAGCCCAGGAAAATATTATCTGCTCCTATATGCATAAAAAAGAAAGTGGAAAGAGATGCTAAGATGATCATCGTTCCCCATAGCAGCCAGCTTAAGCCACTATCGGTAATATTGGTCTTTGCCTGGTTGATCATTTGGTGAATGATCTCCAGGCTTTTTTCTTTTGAGAGTTGTTGATCTTTTGACATAATAGTAAAAGTTATATTAAGCTTTATTTTGTTGGTTATATTTTTTCCTAAGTAAATAACCAGGTATGATCCATGCGGCGATCATAGCAACACCCAACAGCAATAATCCATACACCGGTAAAATAAATGTTGACACGAGAGCCAGCACCCAACAGGCCATACCGCCTATTTTAAGTGGCTTAAACTGCATTACAATGCCCGACAGAAAGGTAGGAATACCATACAGCATGAGAAAAAGTGAATACAGGTATTCCCATCCATGACTTTTGCCTAAAATAAAACTCAGGATAAACATACTGATACCAAAACTTATCCAGACATAATTGACAATTTCCTCGCTGTAGGTTTTTACAACTTCTTTTTTCTTTGTCTTGACCAGATATATGACCTGGAAAATTACAGCCAGCCAGCAACTCGCCCAAATGATCTCCGGGTGTTTAAATAATTGCAGTTTCAACAAAACAAAATGCGCAATTGAACATATTAGGATCAGCCATCCCCATAACAGGTACAAAAAACCGTTTTCGCTAAAACGGTTCTTTGCCTGGTTGATCATTGAGTCAATTAACAGCAGGCTGTCTTTTGGCGAAAAATTTTCTGATTCCATACAATTAAGTTTTTCTGTTTATTTACATTCACTTATTAAGGTCTCCACTCTTTGTTTTCCCCAGTTTGGATGAATATCGCTGGCGGGTACAAACTTATTATACTTATCAAGCGAAGATTGCAAAACTGGTTTTGCAGTTGCACATCCACCGCCAAACTGCTCGGGTGTATATTTTAAGCCCTGGCCTTTTAAATATTCGGGCCTTGGGTTTGTTGGGTCTTGTTGTGTAGCTGCATCAAGATAAGAAGCAGCTTCAGGTCCGTATTCCTGGAACCGCTGCATCGGGTTTACCATCATATGGCTACTGGCGATCATGCTCTTTACACAACTGATCTCGGAGTTATTGGGCTGCAAAGCTTCTGCTTTTTCGATCAGTGCTGTTGCCTTATCAGCAATGGCATCAACCTTTGATTTATCCTTCTCCATATACGTATAATTTACCTGGCATAGTGCGGCATAGTAATAAGGAAGCCACTGGTTCTTTTCGGCAGTTGCGATGCGCTCAAAATTATTTGCCAGGTTTAATAGATTTTGAGGATTTTTAAAACTGGTGTCTATGGCCGCAATGTTGCTTTTCATGTTTGCCAGGTATTTGTCGCTTTGAGCGAATGCGCCAATTGCTAAAAAAGCAACTAAAGTCAGGAGAAATAATTTTTTCATTTTTTTGATTTTTGATTTTTGATTTTTGATTTTTTAAGTTTATTTACGATTTCTTTGTTGATTTTTTAATTTCTCATACTCTGTTTCAACAGAATTAGACCTTGGAAAGATATAAGCTCCTGCAAAATGGAACGCAAGGCCAATACCCCAGCCGATCATTGGCCAGACAGGCCAGGGAAAGTGACCCCAGCCATAGTCATTAAAATCCTTTTCGGAGCGATGTGACGATAAAAACCAAACAGCCCAGAAAAATGAATTCATAATAACATAGGTAAGTACATGTGTTTTAAAGCTTGCCCTTTTTTGAGCGATCTCCCATAAAACAGGATCTTTTCCTTCGGGAGCCGGTTGATAATGTGACATAATTGTAAAATTGGGCCTCACCCCAACCCCTCTCCAAAGGAGAGGGAACTGGAAGATATTAGCAGTGATAAATTATATTTAAAAAAGAACTTAAAAAATTATAGTTCCCCTTCGCTCTCCTTCCCCTTTGGGGAAGGGTTGGGATGGGGCCTACAAATTATTATTAATAGCATCCTGGGTTCTGTCAATTCCAAAACTTAAAAAGCAGCCGATGTATATAAATCTTTTGGATGGCGGTGTAACTGCTTCCTTTCTGCTGCCGCTATTATTATAATTGTAATTGAATACCTGGTCCTGACCCAATACATTATTGATACCCAAAACCCAAACTAAAAAAGCTTTTGTTTTAGGCTTACCCAGGTTGGGCAAATAGTTAACACTAAAACTCATGCTGTTGTAATTGATGGTTTTACCGGCATCGCCAATTACATATTTGCCCTGTACATTATCATAAGCAAAATGATAATAAGGACGGCCGGTAGCAAAATTGTAACTGAGGTTGAACCCGGTTTTCCAGGGCAGTACAAATTTCTTAACTACCAATGCTGCTGTATGGTTTGCGGCAAATGAAGGCCTGATGGACTGTGGGTAATTTAAATAATCCCTTTTTGTATCGAGGTATGAATAGGAGATCCAGAAATCAACATTCTTAAATGTTTTTTTATCCCTATAAAATAGCTCCACCCCTTTGGCATGTCCAAATCCGTTGTTATTGGTCGCTACTTCCCTGCCGGTAGCTGATGTTGATGTTTTATACAGGTCTGTATATTTTTTGTAAAAAGCCTCTACCCTGAAAGTGCGGACGCTGCTTAGTTTTTGATACTGCAGGATATAATGAGCGGCTCTTGAATAATCAAGGCTTGCTATAGTAGGCAAATATTTTCTTTCGGGATTCTGGTAAAATAATCCATAAGCAAATGATGCCTGGCTGTTATCCGGGAACTTATAAGCTAAAGAAACCCTGGGGGCCACATTCCACTTATTAACTAGTTGAGAATGCTCAACCCTGCCACCAAGTTTTGCTGCCAGGTCATTTGTAATAAAAACATCTGCTTCACCAAAAATAGATTCCAGGTTATCAGTTACTGTTTCGGCGAACTGTGTACCATCATACAAAGTATAGGTTGATCTTTCCTTGCTGTAAAAATAATCAGACCCAAAGCGTATAACATTTAAACCGTTCAATTTTTTATCCAGTACAAATCTTACCTGTGCATATTGTGCCCTGTTATTTAATTTAAAATTCTTAAACGCATAGAACGAAGGATTGGTAATTACCTGTTTTTGATCACCGGCATCCTGCAGTTCATTGTTAATATCATCTTTGTTTGTGCTGTAGCTAATGCCTGTTGTTAACTTCCATCCCTGGCCAAAATTTTCACGCCAGTTAATATGCTGGTAGGTATTCAGGTTTTCAATGGCAAAAGCATTTTTTAATACTACAGAATCTATGTCCGCACTTCTAAACCCGGTTTTATTGGCACTGATATAACCATAGTATTTTATCATTCCACCGCTCTTCGTCCTGATCCTGAAATTGGCATCTCCCTGGTGATAGACGGGAATCTGGAAAAAATCCTGTTTTTGTTTATTGATGGCAAAACCAAGCAACAGGTTTGTATAATTATATGATACACCCCATGATGATCTTTTATCTTTAGATAAATGCTGTATCCCACCGCCAACTCCAATAACAGATATTGCCAGGTCGGCCTGTGTTCTTTCAGGCAGATCCTTACTTTCCAGGATCAAAGCCGAAGAAAGAGCCTGGCCGTATAATGCCGAATAACCCCCGGAGCTGAAAATAGTTCCTTTAAAAAGAAAAGGATTAAAACGGCCACGTGTGGCAATGCCCGGTGTGCTGCTGTAAAAAAAGTTATTGACCAGGTTTCCATCCATATATATCTTACTCTCCGTTGCCGATCCCCCCCGTACAAACAAACCTTCACTCTCCCCAACCTGCTGGGTACCCGGCAAGGTTTTAAAAGCACTGGTAACATCAGCATTTGCACTTGGCGTGGTTACAATGTCCAATGCTGATAAAACCGCCCCCTTATTTTTATCACTCGCAACAAAGGAACCGGCAGATATGACAACTGCTTTTAATTCTGTGACCAATTCCTTCATAGTTATATTTAATGTAATGTTAGTTGTGGCAATATTTATCTCCTGTTCAAAAGGTTTATAGCCAATTATTGATGCTTCAAAACTCTTTTTGCCCTTTTCGGTGGTTGAAAATGAAAAATTTCCCAGGGAATCAGTGGTAGCTCCATCGTAGGAATCCTTTATAGTAATACTTGCCCCCCCAATCGGTTTTCCCTTTGGATCTGTGATCTTACCGGCAACATTCACCTGTGCCTGGGCAGTTAAACCAAGTATTAAAATAAGTAATGTAATACCACTTTTCATTATGCTAAATTTTACACAAACGTAAAGTAGTTTATTTTATAAACCAAATATTTTTTAAAATAAATTTTTATTTAAGGGGCGCTTTTACATAGTAAATTAAAACGGCAATCCTAAAGTAACTAATTGAATATCAAATGTATAAGATCCCCCATACCACCCCCCTCTATATAGGTAAAACACGAAAGAACTTATTAACATCCCCGAAAATTTATTTTTTTATGTGGGCTGAAATTGTAATTTAGCAATAGAATTTAATGGGTTAGTAAGTACAAAGGGTCAGCAGAAATGTTGACCCTTTTACTTTTTGGCCTCACCCCTCCCGATAACTATCGGGACTCCCAAGGAGAGAGAACTCGAAAAAAGTTCTTACAAATTTGAAGTACTCTTTTTTAAAATCCATTTCTAGAATTTTTATTAATTGCTTTTTTAATTTTTTCTGTAATGAAAAATTTCTACTCTACATTCGTACTTGATAAATTTTTAAAGTACAGATGAGTAAAACCAGGTCCGCTTTTTTTTGTCAGAGTTGTGGGTACGAAAGTGCAAAATGGTTAGGTAAATGTCCGGGCTGTAATAACTGGAATACTTTTGTTGAAGAAGTAATTGTTAAAGGAACAGATAAAAAAGAAAAAGATGAATGGCGTGATTATTCCGGGTTGGGAAAACAAAAGACCATTTCAATTAATGATGTAAGCAGTGCCGAGGAAAAAAGGATCTTAACAACAGATGCAGAATTAAACCGTGTACTTGGCGGCGGAATAGTTTTAGGAAGTATTGTTTTGGTGGCCGGGGAACCTGGAATTGGTAAATCAACTTTATTCTTACAGATCGGTTTACAGCTTAAAGAAGTTGTTACATTATATATAAGCGGTGAAGAAAGTGAACAGCA
>JBDSGK010000242.1:0-3506 GCA_039919015.1 Ferruginibacter sp. | reverse complement strand
TAAGGGATAAAAATTTAAAACAAAAAGTAAAGCCATGAAACAATTTTTCAGCCTGCTGGCTGCTATGAGCATCGCTATAGGCAGTTACGCACAATCCGGAGCCAAAGTAACCGGAAGTATCAAAGACGGAGGTAATCAAAAAATAATTGATGCCGCATCCGTTTCTCTCTTAAAAGCCAAAGATTCAACCATTGTAAAGGTGGCAGTCACCGACAAGGATGGTAATTTCTCCTTTGAAAATGTAAAAGAAGGAAATTACCTGGTTTTGGCTACTTCTATAGGCCATTCCAAAACCTATAGTCCTGCAATTGCCATTACGGCAAACAACTTATTTGCAAGTGTTGGTGTATTACAACTTGTTCCAACCGAAAAATCATTGAAAGAAGTTGTGGTCAGTTCAAAAAAGCCATTAATTGAAAGAAAGCTTGACAGAACCATTGTTAATGTGGACGCATCCATTACAAGTGCCGGTGCCACGGCACTGGAAGTCTTGGAAAAGGCACCCGGTGTTTCGGTTGATAAAGACGGTAATATCAGCCTGAAAGGAAAATCTGGTGTTATTGTTTACATTGACGGCCGCCCAAGCTATTTAAGTGGCCAGGACCTGGCAAATATGCTACGCAACATGACAGCCAGCCAACTTGACCAGATCGAGATCATGACCAACCCTCCTGCAAAATATGATGCAGCCGGTAATGCAGGTGTGCTGAATATCAAGACTAAAAAGAACAAGGTATTTGGTTACAACGGCAGCATCACCACTGGTTACACACAGGGCCGTTACGCCCGCTTTAATGAGGCTGTAAGTTTTAATTACCGCAACAAGAAAGTAAATTTCTTCAGCAACTTTAATTACAATCGCAATCACAAGGGAGAAGACCTGTACATTATCAAGAACTTCCGTGATGAAACTACCAAGAACATCAAATCAATTTTTGACCAGGAAACGCATATGGAAAACCAGCGCCATTATTACAATGCCAAAGTGGGATTGGATTATACAGTATCAAAGAATACAACAGTGGGCGTGGTTTTAAATGGTTTCTATAATCCAACTTTATGGCAAAGCAGTACCAATACACTCATTTATGATCCGAATAATAACTTAACTGATCAAACCACTGCTTACACAGAAAACAAGGAAAAATGGAAAAATTTCAGCAGTAATTTTAACCTGAGAACCAAACTGGATACAGCAGGGCAGGAGATCACAGCTGATTTAGATTTTATTCAATACAAAGCTACAAGTGTGCAACCGCTCACCAGTACTTACTATGATAACATGGGCAATATGACGCAGGCACCTGATGTTTTACAAGGCACATTACCTACAAACATTAAAATTTACAGTGGTAAAATAGATTATACCCTGCCATTAAAAAAAGATGCAAAATTTGAAGCTGGTATAAAGACAAGCTTTGTAAACAATGATAATGATGCCAGGTATGACAGCGTAAAAGCAGGTTATCATGTTTTGGACAGCGGACGCAGCAATCATTTTATTTATGATGAAAATATCAACGCTGCTTATGTGAATTACAGCAGGCCATTTGGTAAAAAATGGAGTGGCCAATTGGGTTTAAGGGTTGAGAATACAAATTCAAATGGTATTTCAAAAGGTTATACCTATAACACGGCCCAGGATAAATTTGAGTATACCGAAACCAAATTCAAAAGAACTTATACCCAGTTATTTCCAACAGCTTATGTACAGTACACGGCCAACGAAAAAAATCAATTCGTTCTTAATTACGGCCGCAGGATCAGCAGGCCCGATTACGAGGATATGAATCCATTCGTGCATTTCCTTGACAGGTACACATTTGAGCAGGGTAATCCAAACCTGAGTGCACAGTTCGCCCATAATATTGAGCTGAGCCATACGTACAAAGGATTTTTAACAACAACGGTGAATTATACGGCAACCAACAATATCATTCAGCAGGTATTAGAGCAAAATGACCTTACCAATGAAACCTATATCAAGAAAGCGAATATTGCAAATGCAAAACAATTTGGCCTGGCAGTTACCGCAAATAAATCAATAACCAAATGGTGGAGCGCTAACATTTATACCAATGTTTTCAATAATCACTTCAAAGGTCTTGTAAACAATGAACCGATATCAATTGGCAACACCACTTTTATGGTTCAACTGCAACAGCAGTTTAAATTCAAAAAAGGCTGGGCAGCAGAGTTGAGTGGTTTTTACCGCAGCAAAGGCCTGGAAGGCGTGATCTACATACAACCCATAACACAGGTTAATATTGGATTCAGCAAGCAGGTTTTAAAAGACAAGGGTAGTATCCGTGTGAATGTACGTGATGTTTTTGCCGGAGGTGTTTTTAAAGGGTATAGTAAATATGGTACAGTAGATGCACAGTTTAGAAATGTAAATGATAGCCGTGCAGTTAGTTTAACCTTTACTTACCGTTTCAACAAAGGAAAATTGAAAGCAGGAAGCAGCAAAAAAAGCAGTGGAGCAAGCGATGAGCAGAACAGGGTAAAAAGCGGAGGTTAAGCTGCATTTTATAAGAATTTTGAAAGATGTGGTCCTTTTTGTAAAAACCTGTCGTACTTGTGCGATAGGTTTTTTACTTTTGAAAAAAATACAATTATGGCATCATTTGACCTGGTAAGTAAAGTTGACCTGCAAACGCTCGATAATGCGATCAACACGGTAAGTAAGGAAATTACCAACCGTTTCGATTTTAAAGGCTCACACGTGGTGATCGATCTGAATAAAAAAGAATTTAAAGTGAACCTGGAAGCTGATAGTGATATGAAAATAAACCAGATCACTGATGTGCTGATCAGCCGCAGTATGAAGCAGGGCCTGGCTGCCGAGGTCTACGACCTGAGCAAAGAACCCTTTCAAAGCGGTAAAATTGTAAAAAAGGAAGTACCGGTTAGAAATGGTATAAAGCAGGAAGATGCCAAGAAGATCGTTAAGCTGATCAAGGATAGTGGATTAAAAGTGCAGGTGGCCATAATGGACGATATTATACGGGTGACCGGTAAAAAAATAGACGATCTGCAGGAAGTTATCCAGGCTACAAAAGGCTGGGATGTTGGAATTGCCCTTCAATATATCAACATGAAAAGCTGATTGTTACATTTCCCCTGCGGTTTTTAACCAAAAATGGCTTAATTTCGCCACTTTATTATAATTGTACGGCAAAACCCGTACGCTAAACATTAAAACATTATGAAACAAGGAATTCACCCGGACAGTTACAGGATGGTTATTTTTAAGGATATGAGTAACGGTACCCAGTTCTTAAGCCGTTCAACAGCTTATTCAAAAGAAACAACTACGCATGAAGATGGCAAAGAATACCCGGTAATCAAGCTGGAGATCTCAAATACTTCTCACCCATTTTATACAGGTAAAAATGTATTGGTTGATACTGCAGGAAGAATTGACAAATTCAACAAGCGGTACGAAAAAAAGGCAAAATAATTTAATAGAGATCATTATCTTTATTTAAAGTTTGTTTTTCATG